>NZ_JBHUPT010000023.1:0-115849 GCF_049056525.1 Leisingera coralii
GGCCTTTTGCTCGCCATCTATGGTCCTCCGTTTCCTAATCATAGGGGCGGACCACTTCTTTGGGGGAGGCTCACCGGACTTTCCCAAGCGCCATGGCAAGCCGCACGTGGATGACAGACGTGTTCTGAGCGGGATTACCTTCATCAATCGCGGTGGTTTGCGCTGGTCCGATGCGCTGAAAGAGAATGGCCCGCCCAGTGAGGCGGGACCGTCGCCCCAGAAGGGCGGCGCAAGCCCGGTGAACGCTCTGCAATCGCTGGAAACGGTGGAGCAATACGGGTGTCTTCGTGCGGATCATGGAAGAATTGGCTGCTGAACACTCGGATCATACGGCAGTCATGATCGGCGCGACGTACCTGAAAGCCCATCGCACGGCTTCATGCCCAGGGCTGAAAATAGGGGGCTGGGCGTCTGATCGGGCGCACCAAGGGCGGCACGGCAGATCGAACAGTTCCACGTGGTCATTGTCGCGCGCATCTAGCATATGCTGAGCCAGTTTCTTGCCATGAATCCGCTGATTGCCCTTCAGGATCCTGCGCGGCCCCCATTCAGGCCAAGCGCTTCGATCAGCGCTGCCCGCATTTTGGCGATGTTCGCGCAGGCCTCGCACAGCTAGGATTCGGTTTCGGGGTGAACAGGCAGCGTGCCCGGGATTGCCGCACTGGCGGGCTGATTGAGGTTTCTGGACAGGTGAGATTGCCCCAAAGCCGCCAGAACGCGCCCCAGAGGCTCAGGGCCGGCGACAGGGTCGTATTCCAGCGCCGCACCTTTTAGAGGTCCTGGGCAAACAACACGGCCTTGATATAGGCCCCAAGCGGCACGCCATTGGCCGCTTCTTCGGGATGCGCGCGTTCCTCGAAGGTCAAACGCAACGGAAACGGTGCTTCACGCTGCTAGCGCGCTTTGGCGGATTTCGCCGCTAGGTCACAGAAATTCTAGCGCGAATTCATCGTCATTGACCTCAGATCGCTACGGCCAATAGATGTAAGATGGCGCTCCTAATCCTCTAAAACCTCAAAGAGAGTGTCCGAGTGTTCTCTCTCCAGGCGCACCAGCTATCCTGAAAAGCAAGCCTGAACAGGCAGCCTTTGCGTAACCGCGCCGTGTTGTTTTGTTGCGGGAATATCAGCTGCCGGCGGCTTTGGCGGCGGGTGGCGGCGTTTCCAGGTTCCGGCACATCGGCAGGCCGGTTATAAGGGCACTTGCTCCGGGCACGGCTTCCGGGGCCAAGAACGCCATAACGTGAAGCAGCAGTATGCCAAGTCCAGCAAACGGGAATCGCGACAGCAGGATCCTTGAGCGCGAGCTTTGCGCGCTGTCATTGGGGCAGGCTGTTTTGCTGGATGCCGTGGAGATGCCAGGCGGCAATGGCCGCCTGGCCCGTCTGTTTTTCAAATCCGGAACTCCGCGGGAGGGGCTCGATACATCCTCTCCGGCCGGCAAGGCGATCCTGCACAACTTTGGCGGGGCGCCTGTTCTGGATATTGAGGTCAAAAACGGAAGCAACCCGCTTGCGGTGTCCGTTGATGGCACGCTTTTTAGCATCGGCCTGCACCCGGACGAGACGGAGCTGTTCACCGGGCTCAACGTGCTGGCCGCGGTGCGTAATGGCGAAACGGTCCGGACGGCGGTTGAATGGCTGCGGTTCCATGCCGCGCAGCATGGTATGCAAGGCGCGGTCATTCTGGACCGGGCTCCGCCGCAGGAGAGCCGCCAGTTCATCCAGGCGCTGCAGGAGCAGGCCGCGGGCATCGAGGGGCTGCAGCGGGTTGTCGTGGTGCATTCCAGGCTGCCCCTGGGCAAGGACGGCCTGCCGGAGGAGGCGCATCCCTTCAACGTGCCGGGGGCGCCGGGCAAGGACCGGATGGAGATCCCGCCCGCCGACCCTTGGCGTGCGCCGCTGGGCGAGTTCCTGATCTACGAAATCCTGCGCGCGCGCTTTCTGGCGCGCGCCCGGGCGGTGGCCAATATCGACCTGTTCGACCTGCTGGCACCTGTCGATGGCCCCAATGTTTTTGACCGCGCGGCGGAGGCGCCTTCCGGCTGTCTGCGCCTCGGCGGGGTGCAGGGCTATCCCTGGCGGGTGCGCAAGGGAAGCGAGGCTGCTTTTGCGGACCACATCTGCACCCAGTTTGACGCCACCGGCCTGCGCCCTCGCTGGTGCCTGGCACCTGCCAAGACCGGAGCGGACTGCATCTGGCGCCTCATCCGCGTGGTTGGGGCAGAGCCTGACCCGGCGGATGATCTGCGGTTCTACCGCTGCATGGGCCTGCGCCACCCAGCCGATACCGTCTCAAAAATCGTGCCGAAAACCAGCCTGGTGGAAACGCCGGAGCTGCTGGAGCTGGCCACCGGGTATTTCAATGTCAAACCCGTGCGCATTCCCGAGGAGCAGGCGATCAAGCGCAGCGGCGGCAAGCCAAAGACCACCATCGTCACCACGATGAAGAACGAAGGCCCCTTCATCCTGGAATGGCTGGCCTATCACCGGGTGATCGGGGTGGATGATTTTCTCGTCTACACCAATGACTGCACCGACGGCACCGACACCATGCTGCAGATGCTGCAGGAGAAGGGGCTCGTGCAGCACCGCGAAAACCCGTTCCGGGGCACTGATCTGAAGCCGCAGCATGCGGCGCTGCAGGCGGCGGAGGAGGAGCCGGTCATCCGGGACGCCGACTGGCTGGTGTGCATGGATGTGGATGAATTCATCAACATCAAATGCGGCGCGGGGCGGCTGGCTGACCTGTTCGAGGCGGTGGGCGATGCCAACATGATCTCGATGACCTGGCGGCTGTTCGGCAATAGCGACGTGCGCGATTTCACCGGCGATCTGATCACCCGGGAATTCACCCGCTGCGCCTTTGAGGTGACCCGCAAGCCGCATCAGGCCTGGGGCTTCAAAACGCTGTTCCGCAACAATGGCATCTTCAAAAAGCTGGGCGTCCACCGCCCCAAGGGGCTGAAGCCGCAGCTGTGGGAGGACATCCGCTGGGTCAACGGCTCCGGCCGGGACATGCCGCGGGAGATGTTCCGAAATGGCTGGCGTTCGTCGATGAGCACTTACGGTTATGATCTGGTGCAGCTCAACCACTACGCCGTGCGCAGCGCCGAAAGCTTTCTGGTCAAGCGCGACCGCGGCCGGGTGAACCACGTGGACCGCGACCAGGGCCTGTCCTACTGGTTCCGGATGAACAACAACGCCGAGGAGGAACGCTCGATCCAGCGCATGATCCCGGCGCTGGAGGCGGAGATGGCGCGGCTCTTGGCGGATCCGGAAATCGCGGCGGCGCATGAGTACTCCTGCCGCAAGCATCGCGAAAAGATCGGGGAGCTGAAGACCCGGGGCGATATGCTGGAACTGTTTAATGAGCTGACCGGGGACAAGCTGTGCAAGCTGTCGCGGATGCACGCGCATTTCGGCGCCAATGTGTTCCTCAGCGGCCCCGGCGTGATCCCGGATGAGATCGCCGAAAAGGAGCCGGGCAGCGATTTCTGGTTCACGGTAGAGCGCGGTGAGACCACCCATTGACCGCCGCGGCCCCTTCGATTGACAGGCCTTCCGGCGGCGGGCTAGAATCCGTTAACAAAAAAACGCGGTTAAACGGCTGCATTATACGGGTATTTGAGGGGCAGTAATCATGGCACTTCCGGCCATTGCGTCGCTATGGGTGGGCCCGGAGCTCAGCTGGCTGGAACAGCTCTGCCTGCAATCCTTCCTGGACAACGGCCATGAGGTGATCTTGTTCACCTATGATGAGGTCAAAGGCGTGCCCGATGGCGTGCAGGTGGCGGACGCCAATGACATCCTGCCCGCTGACCGCATCATCCGCCACGCCAAGACCGGCAGCCCGGCCTATCATGCCGATATCTTCCGGCTGCATATGCTGCGCCAGACCAACTATGTCTGGGCCGATACCGATGCCTATTGCTGCCAGCCCTGGGACATCAAGGGCAAGCATTTCCACGGCTGGATCTCCGACAACAAGCCGATGGTCAACAACGGCGTGCTTCGGCTGCCCAAGACCTCCAAAACGCTGAAGGCGATGCTGCAGTTCACCAGTGACGAATATCCCATCCCGCCCTGGTACAGCGCCCGGAAGCAGGCCGAACTGCAGGCGCTGAAAGATGCTGGGCAGGGGGTTCACGTGTCGCTGTTGCCCTGGGGCGTCTGGGGGCCGGATGCGCTGACCTGGTTCCTGCAGGAAACCGGGGAGGTGTCCAACTCCCGCCCCGGCCATGTGATCTATCCGGTGCCGTTCAAGCGGGCTGGCGTTGTGCTCAACCCGAACCGCCCGGACCAGGCGCGGGGCTACATCCGCAGCGATACCCTGTCGATCCATTTCTGGGGCCGCCGCTTCCGCAACATTGCTGCCAAATACGGCGGCGTGCCGGCGGAAGGCAGCTATGTGCATGAATTGCTAGCCAAGCACGGGATCAACGCGGAGAAAACCCGCCACCTGCTGCTGCCTGCTCCCGAGCCGGAAGAGGCCGCCGCGGAGGCGGTGGACCCGTCCGCGCTGGATTTTTCGATGTTCAGCGACCGGGATGTGGCCAACCTCCTTTTGCAGCGTTCCGAACTGGCAAGCTCCGGTCAGACCCTCAGGGACTGGATGGCAGGCGACGAGGCGCTGCTACTGGCGGAAGCCCGGATACAGCGGGACCATATCCTGCAGGAGTCGATCCGGATTGCCGAACGGGAATGCAATTTCTTTCTTGAGGCTACAGATCCCATCGCGCCCAAGCGGGCCGCCGATATCGGCTGCGGCTACGCCTTTGCCAGCCTCTTGCTGCACCGCCGTTACGGCTGCGACATCGTGCTGATCGATATCGAAGAGGGCAACGGCCGCCATTTCGGCTTCAAGGGCGCAGGCGCAGGCTTCACCAGCCTGGCGACCGCCCGCGCATTCCTCGAAAGCAACGGGGTGCCAGCGGAAAAGATCACCACCATCAACCCCAGCACCGAAGACACCGCGGCGCTGGGCCGTTTCGATCTGGTCATCAGCCTGGCATCCTGCGGGTTCCACTATCCGGTCGGCACCTACGAGGATCTGTTCCGCAACCAGATCAACGAGGGCGGCGGTATTGTGCTGGATATCCGCAAAAGCTCTGGCGGCATTGCTGCGATGAAGAGCTTTGGCGCAGTTGATGTGCTGGCCAAGCACGGCAAATACTCCACCGTCCTGATCCGTGCCGGGCAGGGGACGTGAGTGGTACCCGGATCCTTAACCCTTTTCGGGTATGGCGTGGGCAGGCCCATGGGGGACAGTTGACGCATGTTTGGTGAAGACTTCGACTTGAAGGGCGTTCTGCCGTCGCTGGATGTGGACGACGTCCGCACCGTTGCCGACGTGAACGGACAGGCCCCTGAGCTGTGCATTCTTCTGCACCAGCGCTATGGCTGCAGCATTGATTTTGTCAGCCTCGACCGCAAGGGCGCGCCCAAGCCGCCGGATGAAGCTGAGTTCCAGGACTGGCTGGCCCGGCTCGAACGGGGCGGGGTGGACCGGGATGCAATCCGAGTTGCCGGCCAGCCGCGCGGGCAGGGCAGCTATGACGTGATCCTGGCGCTGAACAGCTTTGGCGTCCGCCACAAGATCCAGAATATCAAACCGCTGCTGGACCAGGCGCTGCACCCGCTCAGCCGCCTGGTGATCGAGATCCGCAAAGGTTCGGGCAGCTACCCGTTCCTCAAGGCTTATGGCAGCTGCAACACGCTGCTGCCGCCGGAGGCGGGCAAGAATGGCCTGGCCATCCTCTCCGCCGAACCGCAGGAGGTGCTGCCGCCCACGGGCGAGTGGTCCCGGGTGGCCCGCCAGCTGGCCGGCAAGGAAGGTTTCTTTGACGAGCTGGAGGAGCATTCCTTCCTGTTCATGCCGCGCGGCGGGACCCTGGTGGTGACCTTCGACAACCTCGATATCGCGATGACCAAGCGCGACGACCGGCGGCCCTGGGGGTTCAGCTTCATCGAGGCGCAGGGCTGGTCGATGCTGGGGGTGATGGCGAACGGCTGGACCTGGTTCCGCCATCAGGAAGTCAGCCGCAAGTTCGAGGAACTGCGCGACAGCGGTTTCTTTGACCGGTTTTCACGGGTGGTGTTCTACGGCGCTTCGATGGGCGGCTATGCGGCGGCGGCCTATGCCGCGGCGGCGCCGGGGTCCACGGTATTTGCGATCAGCCCGCAATCCACCCTCGACAAGACCCTGGTGCCTTGGGAAATGCGCTACAAGAAGGTCTGGGACCGGGATTTTTCCGGCCCCTTCGGCGATGCGGCGCTGGCCAGCCAGGCGGCAGGCGATGTGCATATCATGTTCGACCCCTATGCGGCGCCGGATGCCGCCCATGCAGCCCGGTTCACCGGTGCAAATGTCACCTTCTGGCGCTGCCCGCTGCTGGGGCACCGGCTGGGCTCCTCGCTGCAGCAGATGGGCATCCTGCAGGAGATCGCCCGCGGCGCCATCGCCGGCGAGCTGACCCCGCACCGGTTCCACCGGCTGCTGCGCAAGCGGCATGGCTTTCCCCGGTTTCAGCGGGAGCTGGCCAACCTAGCGCTGGAGCGCGGCCATCCCCGGCTTGCGCAGCGGGTCTGCGACTATATTCTGCACCAGCGGGACGACCGGTTCTTCCGCCGGATGAAGGCGCGGCTCTAGCCCGCGCAGGCAGCGGCACGGCGGGCCGCCAGGGCACCGCGGAAAGGACACCGGGCAGCGACCGGACAAGACAATGAACCAGGCAGACAGCACCATGCGGGACATAACCCTCGCCTTTCACATCGGGGCCCCCAATACCGACAACGGCCAGCTGACCTGGTCGCTGCGCAAGGATGCGCAGCCGCTGCTGGAGCGCGGCGTCATGATCCGCCGTCCGGGCACTTATATGCCCGCCGTCACCAAGCTGATGCGCAAGCAGGAAAAGGAGCCGGTGACGGATCAGGAGCGCGAGGAACTGCTGGCGTCCATCATCAAGGATCAGGAGGTGTCCCGCCTCATTCTGACCAATTCGAGCTTTCTCGGCGGGCCGAGCTGGATGCTCAGCGGCGGCCGGCTGTTCCGCAACGCAGGCAGGAACACCGCGGCCCTGCGGGCGGCGTTTCCCGGCAACCCGTGCGAGTTTTTCCTGGGTCTGCGCGACCCGGCGACCCTGATCGGACCGGTGTTCAAGTCGCAGTCAGGCAGAACTTGGGAGCAATTTGCCGGGGGCACGGATTTTCTGAACCTGCGCTGGTCCGATGTGGTCGCGGATATCCAGGAGCATAACCCGGGCTGCCGCATCACCGTTTGGTGCAACGAGGAATCCCCGGTGGTCTGGCCCAGTATCCTGAGCCGCGTGACCGGCCTGGGTGACACATTCCGCTTCAGCGGCGAGCTGGACATCACCCGCGGCATCATTTCGGAGGAGGGATATGAGCGGCTGGAGGCCTATCTTGCCAGCCGTCCCGGCCTGTCGGAGGACCAGCGCGAGCGGGTGCATGCGCTGTTCCTGACGTATTTCCATTCCGAGGACGCGGTGGAGGAGGAAATCGATCTGCCGGGCTGGTCGCAGCCGCTGGTGGATGCGATGGGCGAAACCTACCTGGCCGATACCGAGCTGATCCGCCGGATGCCCGGGGTTACGTTCCTGTCCTGACGTCCTGGCGGCCGTAAAGCGGTTTCATCAGGATTGCGGTCAGATACATCGGGATCTGGTAGCAGCCGAGGAAGATCAGCAGCGGGTCTGTCGTGGCTGCGGGCAGGGCGATCAGGAAGAGGGCGAAGTTCCGGTTGCCGGCGACCACGGAGACTGGCACGGCGCCACTGCCCGCGCGGCGGCGCAATACGGCGAACACCAGCACCTGCAGGCCGAGGTTGGCGGCCATCGCAAAACCCAGCCATTGCAGCACCAGCAGCGGATCCTTGCGCAGTGCAGGCCCCAGCGCCGCCATCAGCCCCACCACAATCACCGCCAGCGCAATCATGGTCAGACCGTCAATGGCCCTGGCCTGATCCGGGCGCAGCTCCGGCAGCGTCATGCGGCGCAGCAGGAAGGCCGCGGTCACGGTGAGGCCAATGGCCCCGATCAGCCGCCCGGCGGCACGCAGCACGTCACTCAGATCGCCCAGGCTGGGGGCCAGCAGAAACACCGGGATCACCGTCAGCGGCATCAGCGCGGTGCCTGTGATCAGCAGGCGGAAGGCGGGCTCGGGCGCGTGCCCCATCAGGGCGGTGATATTGGGGCTGCCGGTGACGGATGGCGCGCTCAGCATCAGGATCAGCGCCACCGCGGCGGGGGTTTGCGCGACGCCGAACAGCGAGGCCGCTCCCAGTGCCAGCAGCGGCAGGCCCATCTGCAGCAGGGCAATGGCCTTGAGGGTGCCGATGCCATCCGCCAGCCCGCCTGCGGCTTTGCGTAGCCCGATCCGGTAGGCATTCAGGAACAAAAGCCCGGCCACCATTTCAGGGAGCCAGGGCTGGAGGGCCGCGGCGAGGCCGGGCAGCAACAGCCCGGCCAAAAGCCCCAGGACCAAAGCGGCCCGCCCGTGCCGGGCGGCAAAGGCGAGCGCTTTCATCATGGTTCTAGACCGGTCCCGGCCTGAGGTTGTTGGGCAGATAGGTCGCCAGCTCCGGGAAGGCGATCAGAACAAACACCATCAGCACCATGATCAGGAACATCGGGATCGCGGCGCGGGCGATATAGCTCATCTCGTGATGGGTCATGCCCTGCATCACAAACAGGTTGAAGCCGATCGGCGGGGTGATCTGCGCCATCTCCACCACCACCACGATGAAGATGCCGAACCAGATCAGGTCGATGCCCGCCTGGCGGATCATCGGCTCCACCACCGCCATGGTCAGCACCACCGAGGAGATACCGTCGAGGAAGCAGCCCAGCACGATGTAGAAGACCAGCAGCACCATCAAGAGCTCGAACCGGGTCAGCTCCCAGCCTGCGATCAGATCGGCCAGCCCGCGCGGCAGCCCGGTAAAGCCCATCGACAAGGACAGGAACGCCGCGCCCGCCAGGATCAGTGCAATCATCGCGCTGGTGCGGGTGGCGCCCATCAGGCTTTCGGTAAAGGTCTTCCAGTTCAGCGAGCCCTGCGACAGCGCCAGCAGCAGCGAGCCGATGACCCCGAATGCCGCCGCTTCGGTTGCGGTGGCAAAGCCCAGATACATCGAGCCGATCACCACGATGATCAGCGCAATCACCGGCGCCAGGAAGCGGGAGTTCTTCACCTTCTCGGCAAAGCTTAGCTTGCTCTCCTGGTCCGGGTTCCAGTCCTTGCCGACCTTGGAGTAAATCGCCACGTAGCCCATGAACATCGCCGCCAGCACCAGCCCTGGCAGGATGCCCGCAAAGAACAGCTTGGTGATCGATTCATTGATGGTGACGCCATAGACGATCAGCGTCAGCGACGGTGGGATCATCAGGCCCAGAGTTGCCGCACCGGTCAGGGTGCCGATCACCATGCGCTCCGGGTAGTTGCGCTTGCGCAGTTCCGGGATCGACATCTTGCCCACGGTGGTCAGCGTCGCGGCGGAGGAGCCGGAGACCGCGGCAAACACCGTGCAGCCGACGATATTGGTGTGCACCAGCCCGCCGGGCAGGGGTGCCATCCAAGGGGAGAGGCCCTTGAACATGTCCTCGGACAATCGCGTTCGATACAGGATTTCCCCCATCCAGATGAACATCGGCAGCGCGGTCAGGGTCCAGCTGGAGGAGGCCGACCAGACCGTGGTCAGCATGACGTCGCCGACGGGGCGGGTGGTGAACAGCTCCATGCCAACCCAAGCCACGCCCATCAGCGCCAGGCCGACCCAGACGCCGGTGCCCAGCAGGGTGAACAGCACGAAGAGGAACAGGATGATGACTGAGATATTTTCCATGTGCCCTTACTCCGCGTGGCTCTGATCTTCGAGATCCCGGGTGATGCGGTGGTCGCCGCGGAAAATCACGTGGATCAGGTGGTCGGTGAGGGCGATGGCCAGGATGACCGCGCCGATCAGCATGGCGCTTTGCGGCATCCACAGCGGCGTCCGGTCCTGGCCCTGGCTGACATCGTTGAACTTCCAGCTCCAGTAGACAAAGCGGTAGGCGTAGAAGCAGAAGTACCACATCACCGCGGTACCGATGCCAAAGCACCAGATCTCCAGCACCCGGCGGAAGCCTTCGGGCACGACGTTCAGCAGGATCGACACCCGGATATGGCTGCCGCGGTTCAGCGCATTGGCAAAGGCCAGGAAGGACGCCGCTGCCATCGCGTAACCTGCATAGTCCGGCGCGCCGGGGAAGACTTCACCGGTCCAGCGGGCCAGCATCTGGACAACGATCAGCCCCAGAATGGCAATCAGGCAGAGGGCGGCCAGCACCCCCGCCGCGAGGTATAGAAAATCCAGTCCGGAGCGCAGCCCCCTGAGCACAGTCATAGCATCCCCATCGGCATTATTCTTATGAGAATACGGGCGGCACCTTTCGCGCCGCCCGCATCAAGCTGTCTGATTACTCGGCGTGGAAGGCGTCGACGATGGCCTTGCCTTCTTCACCAGCCGCTTCCAGCCATTCATTAGTCATGGTGACGCCGATTTCCTTCAGCTCGCCCACCATCTGGTCGGAGGCCGGACCCACGGTCATGCCGCCATCGCGCAAGCCCTGCAGGGTGAAGCCGGTGTACTCCTTGGCGCGCCAGTTGCCCGCGTATTCGGCCAGCTTGGCGCAGCCCTTGATCACGTTCTGGTTCGCCTCGGAGGTGCCGCTCCAAACGTCGGAGTTCACGAACACGTAGTTGCGCGGCAGCCAGGCATCCACTTCGTAGAAATAGTTCAGGCTTTCCCATACCTTGCGGTCATACCCGGTGGAGCCGGAGGAGACCATCGACTCTGCCACGCCGGTGGCGAAGGCCTGGCTGATCTCAGCCGCCTCAATGGTCACCGGCAGCATGCCGGTCAGCTCCGCCAGGCGCGAGGTGGCGTTGTTATAGGAGCGGAACTTGATGCCCTTCATGTCGGCGACCGAGTTCACCTCGTTCTTGAAGTAGAGGCCCTGCGGCGGCCACGGCACGGCATAAAGCAGGGTCAGGTTCTGCTCGGCCAGCAGTTTCTCGATGGCCGGCTTGGCGGCCTTCCACAGCTTGTCGCTGTCATCAAAGGAGGTCGCCAGAAACGGGATCGAGTCAAACCCGAACAGCGCGTTTTCGTTCTGGTGGCCGGACAGCAGCCGCTCGCCGATCGGGGCCTGGCCGGTCTGCACCGCGCGCTTGATGTCGGCGCCCTTGAACAGCGAGCCCGACGGATGCGTCTTGACCTCGATCTCGCCGCCGGTGCCGGTGGTCACGCACTCAGCGAACTCAGCACCGGTGGCCGAGTGGAAGTTGGAGGCCGAATAGGCCATCGGCATGTCCCAGACCTCGGCCGCAGCGGGCAGGGCGGCAGCCGCGGTCAGCGCGGTGGCGGTCAGCAGTTTGGTCAGTTTCTTCATCGTTTTCTCCCTGTTGTGGTCGCGGCCCCTTCAGGGGCACTGGTTGGTTTCAAATCGCATAGCGCGCCGGGTCATAGGCGCTCATATCCATGTTCGGGGTGCGGCCCGAGATCATCTGGGCCAGCAGGCGCCCGGTCTTCGGCCCGCCGGTCAGGCCGATGTGATGGTGGCCAAAGCCGACAAAGGCGCCGCTGAGACGCGGCACCTCGCCAATGACCGGAATCGAATCCGCCGGGGCAGGCCGGTAGCCGAGCCATTCCTCCTCATGCTTCCAGGTAACACCAGGCAGGATGCGCCGCGCGTTCTTGCGCAAGAGCTCAAGCGGACCTTTCGACGGCCCGGCCTCCAGCCCGCCGAATTCCACAATGCCCGCAATCCGGATCCGTCCCTTCATCGGAGTCACCACGCATTTGGCTGCTGCCACCATGGCGGGGGCCTTGGGCATCGCCGAAGGCTCCCACAATTCAAGATGATAGCCGCGTTCTGCCTCCAGTGGTACGGAAATTCCCAGCTTCTCCGCCAAGGGTTTTGACCAGACACCCGTGGCTACAACAACGGCATCGCAGGTGATGGTCTCCCCGCCGGCACGCACGCCGGTCACCTTGCCGTTTTCGCGGGCCACATCCTCGGCAAAGGCCTGGATCAGCCGGCCGCCATTGGCCGTCACATGGGCGGCCAGGTCCTTCACATACCGGCCCGGGTCCAGGATGAGCCCGTGATCCTTCAGCCGGGCGGCAAAGCCGAACTCCTCTGCATAGATACTGTCATAGGCCCGGACATCCGCGCCCTCCAGCTCATCCCAGCGGAACCCATGCTTCCTGCGCAGGCCCCAGCCGAATGCATCCTCGCCGAAATGCGCCCGGTCATTGTAGAGGAACAGGTAGTCGGAGGGCTGCAGATGCCGCTCCGCTCCGGTGCCCGCTGCCAGCACCTGATGATCCGCCAGCGAGTCTCCCACGACGGGCGCCAGCGCAGCCGCAATGCGGGCGGTGTCCTCTGCATTGGCATGGCCCATGTACTTCATCAGCCAGGGCGCCAGTTTCGGCAGGTACCCCCAGCGCATGAACAGCGGCTGGCTGGGGTCCAGCAGCATCTTCGGTGCCTTCTTCCACAACCCCGGACCTGTCACCGGCACGATAGAGCAGGAGGCCAGAATGCCGCCGTTGCCGTGGCTGGTGCCTTCGCCCGGCCCCTTGCCGTCGATCAGGATCACCTGGTGCCCGTCGCGCTGCAGCTCAATCGCGGCGGAGACGCCGACAATGCCGGCGCCGATGATGGCAACGGTTTTCTTCTCCGCCGTCATGCCGCAACCTTCTTGGCGACCGCGAAACGGCTCAGCTTTTCAACATCCGGCCTGATGCCCAGCCCCGGCCCATCCGGCACCACCACCTGGCCGTCCTTGACCTGGAAAGGCGTCTCCAGAATGTCTTCTTTCAGGAAATAGCTCGCCTGGTAGAACTCGCAGCCCAGCCGGATCTCGGGTGTGGCCGCAATCATGTGGGTGCCCGCCAGATGCGCCAGCCCAGCCTCGAACATGTCGCCCCCATAGGCAGACAGCCCGTTCGCCGCCGCAATCCGCGCCACCGTCTGCCCGCGGGTCAGCCCGCCCGACTTCATGATCTTGACCGAGACACCATCGCAGATGCCCTCTCGCGCGGCGCGCACCATGTCCTCCGGGCCAAAGACGCTTTCATCCGCCAGCAAAGGCACGTCGATCATCTCCCGCAGCCTGGCCATCATGCCAAAGTGATGAAACCGCACCGGCTGCTCAATGAAATCCGGCTTGAACCGCGCCACGTCGCGCACCTGCGCGGGCGCATCCTCGATACTGAGCCCCTGGTTGTAGTCCACCCGCACCCGGAACTCGGGGAAGTCCTTGGCGATCCGCTCCAGCCGCATGATGTCAAAGGCATGATCCTTGAAGCCGGTCTTCAGCTTGATCAGCCCCACCTTGTCCGCCCGCAGCCGGTGCAAGAGGTCGATGTCCTTCTCGAAATCCGGATCGGCAATCGAACAGCTGAGCGGGATGGTGTCGCGGCACTTACCGCCCAGCAGCGCCCAGACCGGCGCCCCGGTGATGCGCCCGGTCAGATCCAGCAGGGCGGTTTCCAGTGCCGCCTTGGCCTCTGTGCAATGGGCCACTGCCTTGGCCGCATCCTCCATGATCGCCGCCCTGTCCGCCACCCGGCGGCCTTCCACCAGCGGCCGGATGTAGCGGTCCAGCGCCGCCAGGCTGGCTTCCGGGGTGCCGGTGAACACCGACCACGTCGAGGCTTCGCCAAACCCTTCGGCGCCGCCTTCGCTGCGCAGCCGGACAATCACAACTTCGCAGGAGCCCTCAACAGACCCGATCCCGTGGTCGCGGCGCGACAGCACGGGCAGCGCGAGATGCCAAAGGTCCATCCCGGCAATCTTTTGTTCCAGCACTTCGATCTTCCTCCCAGGTGCGGGGAAAGCGTGCCTTGACTGGATCATCATTACCAATACAAAGAATTGGGCAAGGTATCATGAAAAGTGATGATTTGACATGTCTCTCCGCTTCCGCCAGCTGCAGGCGTTCCACGCTATCGTGGAGACCGGCACCGTCACCGGCGCGGCCGAGCAGCTTGGCATTTCCCAGCCTGGCATCTCCAATCTGCTCTACCAGCTGGAGCGCCAGACCCGCCTCAAGCTGTTCGAACGCAGTAAGGGCCGGCTGATCCCGACGCCCGAGGCCGGGGTGCTGTTCCAGGAAGTCGACACCGTGGTCCGAGGGCTGGATCACGTGGCGCAGGCGGTCACCGACCTGCAGAACAAGCAGGCGGGCCAGTTGCAGGTTGCCTCGCAGCACTCCCTGTCCTTTGGCTTCATGCCCGCCCTGATCGCCCGTTTCGCCCGCACACGCCCGGACATGTCGATATCATTTCAGGCACAGTATTCGCTGAAGATCCAGGAATGGGTGATCGCAGGCCTGTTTGAGATCGGCGTCTGCGAGATGCCGCTGATCCACGACGGGCTGGAAGTGCATCCGGTGAGCGTCGAAACCCGGCTGGCGATGCCTGCGGACAGTCCGCTGGCAGATCATGAGGTGCTGACACCGGAGCTGCTGGAGGGTGTGCCCTTCATTGTCATGGGGCCGGAGCACATGACCCACCGCCGTACTCGCGAAGTCTTTCAGCAGGCTGGAATCCCGCTGAAAACCCGCGTGCATTCGCATATGTTCAAGAACCTCCTGAGTTTCGTGCAGGAGGGAATGGGTGTTTCGCTCCTGGACCCCTTCGTACTGGGTTTTGAGAGCGGCGGCGGGTTTGTTTCCCGCCCGTTCCGGCCGCGCATCATGATGGATATGGCGGTGATCACTTCCAAGTCGCGGCCGCTGTCAGCGGTAGGGCAGGAGTTCCTGGCGCTATTGAAGCAGGAGCTGGCGCCTTACTCCGTGGCAGACGGCTAGCCCGTTCCTGATAACTCTTTGCCCGGCCGATAGGCCGGGCAGCGCCCGACCCTCCCGTCAAACCGCAGGTTTGCCACCGGCAAAACGGAGAGGGCGCTTTTGCGCCGACCCAGGGTCTGGCGCTGCCCTATGCGCCTTGGGAGCAATCTGGTCATGGCGCGGGGAGCTGAAGAGCTGCCCCATCGCGCCACCTAAATTGTATGCAGTTTCGAATTCAATCTTGCGCAGGGCCGGGCGCTCCCCTAGTCTGCACTTCGGATTGAACGAACGGCGGGAACATGGCCAAACGCGAAAGCAACGTGGACCGGGTCTATGAGGCGCTGCGCCGGATGGCGGCGGATTTTGCCTTCAAACCCGACCAGCGGATCAACGAAAGCGCCTTGTCCGAAGTGCTGGGCGCCAGCCGCACGCCGCTGCGCGAGGCGCTGAACCGGCTGGTGGCCGAGGGCTTTCTGACCTTCCAGAACAACCGCGGCTTCTTCTGCCGTCCGCTGACCCCCAGCTATATCATGGACCTGTACGAGGCCCGGGTGGCGGTGGAATGCGAGGCCACGCGGCTCGCCTGCACCCGTGCCCCGGACGAGGACATCGCGGCGCTGGCGGATTACCTCAACCGGATGGAGCCGGAATACGAAAGCGCCACCGACCCGGAGGCGCTGCTGGCAATGGACGAGAGCTTCCATGCCCGGCTGGCGCAGCTCTCCGGCAACAGCGAACTGCAGCGCATCCTGAACAACCTCAATGGCCGGATCCGCTATATCCGCCTCATCGATCTCAAACGCATGCGCGACCGGGCAGGGGGCAAGGCGCCGGGCGACATGTCGGCGCACCGCCAGATCGTCGAAGGCATCGCTGCCCGCAACACAGACGCTGCCGTGTCGGCCATGCGCAGCCATATCGAAAAACGCCGGGAGGAGGCGACGGAAGCTGTCCGCATCGCTTTTTCCCAGCTTTACGTTCCGGACGAGTAGGGGATTCACATGGAACACGGCGGCAAGACTGTCTTTGGCGCGGCGGTTGGCATCCTGATGCTGGAAGCACGCTTTCCCCGTATCTATGGCGATATGGGCAACGCGATGACCTGGGACTTCCCGGTCCACTACAAGGTGGTGCGCGGGGCCAACCCGGAGAACGTGGTGCGCGGCAACCCCAAGGAACTGGTGGACCTGTTCGTCGAGGCCGGCCGCGACCTGGTCGCCATGGGGGCCGACGGCATCACCACCAACTGCGGCTTCCTGGCACTGATCCAGGACGAGGTGAAACAGGCGCTGGGCGTGCCGGTGGCGACGTCCTCGCTGATGCAGGTGCCGATGGTGCAGAACCTGCTGCCTGCAGGCAAGCGCTGCGGTATCCTGACGATCTCCAAGGCCACGCTGACGCCCGCGCATTTGGAGGCCGCAGGCGTGGCGCTGGACACGCCCATTGCCGGCACCGACGGCGGCCGCGCCTTTACCCGCGACATCCTGGGCGACGCGCCCTCGATCGACTTCGAGGCCTGCCGGCTGGATATGATCGAAGCCGCGCGGGCGATGGTTGCGGATATCCCGGACCTTGGCGCCATCGTGCTGGAATGCACCAACATGGTGCCCTATGCCCGCGATGTCAGGAAAGCCACCGGCCTGCCAGTGTTTTCGATCCACTCCTTCATCAACTGGTTCCAGGCTGGTCTGCTGCCCAAAGGGTTTCCGCTGGAATTAGACGATCCGCGCTGGTGAGGCCGGACGGTGGGCGATTTCGCCCACCGATCCCATTTTCAGCTCAGCACCAGCAGCCAGAACCATACGGTCAGGATGCTCGACCCTGTGGCGATCAGCACGGAAGAGGCCGCAACCCGCTTGGCCCGTCCGTACATACTGGCAAAGATATAGCCGTTGAACCCGGTCGCCATCGCCGCGTTCAGAACGCCGGAGCGGAACAGATCCTGCGGCAGCGCCAGCGCCGAGCCCATGGTCCAGACAATGGCGGGGTGAATCATCAGCGAGGTGAAACACACAAACAGGATCGCCCGCATGTCGCCTTCGGGGCGGTATTTCACCAGCACCCCGCCCAGGGCAAACAGCGCGCCGGGCAGGGCGGCCCGGATGATCAGCGACAGCGCCTCATCCACCACCAGCGGAATGGAAAACCCCGACAGGTTCACCGCAAACCCCAAGGCAATCCCCAGGATCAGCACATTGCGGAACATCGCGTTCAGGACCGAGGCCACAGTCCTGATCCCGCCTGCGCCGCGGTTGCGCACAATCTCCATCGCGGTGATGCCGACGCCATAGCAGAAGGGCGAATGGAAGGCGATGATCGCGTAATTGCCGGTCAGGTTCTCAGGCCCGAAGGCACGCTCGGTGATCGGCAGGCCCAGCAGCACGGAGTTCGAGAACAGGCAGCAGAAGCCAATGGCGATGCAGTCTTCCCAGTCCCGCTTGAACAGGGTGCGGGCGCCAAAGACGCCAATAAGAAAGCAGGTAAAGGCGCCGGTATAGAAACTCACCAGCAAGCGCGGATCGAAACTGGCAGACAGATCCAGTTCCGCCATCGCCTTGAACAGCAGACAGGGAATGGCGAAGCCCTGCGCAAACTTCATCACCCCTTCGATATGGTCCTGGCCCAGCACCCCCCGTGCCGTGGCGGCATAGCCCGCGCCGACAACCAGGAACACCGGCAGGATGACATCAATCAGGCTCTGAAACACGGTGCTTCCTCAAATCCCGCACATGAAAAAGGGCGCTGAGTTGCGCCCCTTCAGACCTCCATCCGGATCACCATCCCGTCATAGGCGGGGGTGATATGGTCCGGGGTCTCGGCCTCGACCGTGGCGTAATCCATGTCGATATGCATGTTGGTGATGATGCCGCGCTTGGGGGTCATCTTTTCGAACCACTCCAGCGCTTCCTGATAGCTGAAATGCGTCGGATGCGGGGTGCGGCGCAGCCCGTCCAGGATCCAGATATCCAGCACCTCCAGCTCCGGCAGGGCGCTGTCCGGGATGGTGGACACATCCGGCAGATAAGCCAGCCCGCCAATG
Source organism: Leisingera coralii (assembly GCF_049056525.1). NCBI lineage: Bacteria > Pseudomonadati > Pseudomonadota > Alphaproteobacteria > Rhodobacterales > Roseobacteraceae > Leisingera > Leisingera coralii. The sequence goes on from NZ_JBHUPT010000023.1 coordinate 17,901, forward strand.
CGGAACCCCAGCGCATGGATCGAGCCGTGGCTGACCTCGAAGGGGCGGAAGCTGATTTCGCCGCCGGGGCCGCCGATGGAGAACGGGCCGCTGATGGTCTGCAATTCCAGGATCGGCGGGTAGGGGGAGTTGTCGGGCTGCGCAAAGGCGTAGCCGAAGCGGCTCAGGATGTCGTTCTGGGTGGCACCGTCCGCATAGACCGGGATCCGCTGGCGCATGTTGAAATAGACCATGCGCAGATCGTCGATCCCGTGCAGGTGATCGGCGTGGGAGTGGGTGTAAACCACCGCGTCCAGGCGGCTCACCTCCGCATCCAGCAGCTGGCTGCGCATGTCCGGCGTGGTGTCGATCAGCACCGAGGTGGTGCCGTCCGGCCCGTCCCGCTCCACCAGCATAGAGCAGCGGCGGCGGCGGTTCTTAGGGTTCTTGGGGTCGCAGTCGCCCCAATGGCCGCCAATCCGCGGCACCCCGCCGGAGGATCCGGACCCGAGAATGGTAAAGCGCAGTTCAGCCATCAGGCGGCGGCCTCATACTGGGCGGCCTTCCAGAACAGCCGGTCGAAATTCGCCTGCGTCTGCGCGGCAAAACCCGCGTAGTCCATGCCGAACACCTCTGCTCCCACCTTGGCGGTGAACGCGGTATAAGCGGGTTCGTTGCGCTTGCCGCGGTAAGGCGGCGGTGCCAGGTAGGGGGCGTCGGTCTCGACCAGGATGCGCTCCACCGGGGCGGCGGCAAAGATATCGCGCAGCTCCTGGCTCTTGGGGAAGGCGGCGATGCCGGACATCGACAGGTAGAACCCCAGGTCCAGCGCTGCCTTGGCCAACTCGGCGGAGGAGGAGAAACAGTGCATCACGCAGGAGTATGCGCCATTCTTCATCTCTTCGCCGAGGATGCGCGCCATGTCGTCATCGGCAGCGCGGGCGTGAATGATCAGCGGCAGGCCGGTCTCGCGTGCGGCGGCGATATGGATGCGCAGGGACTCCTGCTGCACGCCGGCGCTGTCGGCGGTGTAGTGGTAGTCCAGCCCGGTCTCGCCAATACCGACGAACTTCGGGTGCTTGGCCAGCGCCACCAGTTCATCGACCGAGACCAGCGGCTCATCCGCGGCGCTCATCGGGTGGGTGCCCGCGGCATAGAACACCGGCGCATGCGCCTCGGCGATGGCACGCACGGCGGGCTCGTTCTTCATCTTGGTGCAGATCGTCACCATCCGCGTCACGCCAGCCTCAGCCGCGCTGGCGATCACCTCATCCAGCCGCCCCTCGAAATCGGGGAAGTCCAGATGGCAATGGCTGTCGGTAATCTGGGGGGGCGTCTCGGTCATGTATCCTCTGGTGCCGCTAGCGCCGCGCCGGAAGCCTAGCGCGACGCGGTTTCCTGCATCTTGAAAACCGTATCTAGGACAAGCGCCGCGGGGTCAAGGTTCACCGCCTGGCCGTGGCGGGCACGTGCCGTGACTTCTGCTGCAAGGTCCGCCCAGGCGCGCGCCTTGCGGGGATCGGGCGACAGGCGCTGGAGCATCGCTGCTTCCTGCGGTGCCGCCTCCGGCGCTGGCGGAGCGCCGGTGGCGCCGGTGCGCGCCAGCCGGGCCAGCGCCATCTCTGTCAGCGACAACAGCAGCTCGAACCGTTCCGCCGCACCGCGCTGCGCGGCGGCCTCGGCCAGCGCCATCGCCCGCTGCCGGTCCAGCCGCGGCATCGAATCGAGGATCTGCACCAGCTCGGCATAGATCTTAAGCCCGCCCAGGTTGATCAGCCGCAGCGCCGCGCCAACGGAACCGCCTGCGAGCGCTGCGAGGTTTTCCATGTTCTGGGGCAGTTCGACACCGGACTGCGCCAGCGCCGCCTCCATGTCCGGCGCGCTGAGCGGCCCCAGACGCAAGGTGCGGCAGCGCGACCGGATGGTCGGCAGCAGGCGCGAGGGCTGGTGCGAAATCAGCAGGATGGTGGTCCGTGCCGGCGGCTCTTCCAGCATCTTCAGCAGCGCATTGGCAGCGCTTACGTTCATGTCGTCGGCGGCATCGACAATCACAACCCGCCGACCGCCATCGGTGGCCGACAGGCCAAAGAACCGGTTCAGCTTGCGGATGTCGTCCACCACGATCTGGCTGCGCAGCTTGCCCTTGTCGTCATAAGAGCGGGTGATCGGCGCCAGCCCCGGTTCCGCCAGCGCCTGCATGCGGTGCGAGACCGGGTGTTCGGGATCAATGTCCAGGGTCTGCGGCGGCGGCGGGGCACCGAACAGGCCCCCTTCCGCCGGGGGCGTGGCGAGCAGGAAACGGGCGATCCGCCAGGCCAGCGTTGCCTTGCCCACCCCTTGCGGGCCGGTCAGCAGCCAGCCGTGGTGCAGCCGGTCTGAGTTGTAGGCGGTCAGAAAGTCCCGTTCCGCCGCATCCTGCCCAATGAGGCGCAGGGTTTCGCGCGGATGCGGTGCACCCTCGGCCTGGTCGGCGCGTGGCAGTTCGTCGTCAGCGCTCATGCCCTGCTTCCTTCCAGCGCCTCTTCCGCCAGCCTGCGCACATCGGCCGCCACTTCTTCGACGGGACGGGCGCCGTCGACCACCCGGAAGCGGTCCGCAAATTCCTTGGCCAGCGCCAGGAAACCGGCGCGCATCTTTTCTTGCAATCCGACGCCGAAATCCTCGAAGCGTTCTTCCTTGCCCTGCCGCCCCTTGGCGCGGGCCAGGCCCCCGGCCGGGTCCATGTCGATCAGCAGGGTCAGGTCCGGCTCGCGCCCGATCATCAGCTTGTGCATCTGATCCACTGCCGCGCGCAAATCGCCGCGCGACAGGCCCTGGTACATCCGCGTGCTGTCGGCAAAACGGTCGCAGATCACCACCTTGCCTGCCGCCAATGCGGGCTCGATAGTACGCTCCAGGTGGTCGCGCCGCGCTGCCATGAACAGCAAAAGCTCGGTCTCCGCCGACCAGCGGTCGGGATCGCCCTCCAGCACCAGCCGGCGGATCTCCTCGGCGCCGGGGGAGCCGCCCGGCTCCCGCGTCAGCACCACATCGCGGCCCGCCGCGCGCAAGGCTTCGGCCAGCAGCTGGCATTGTGTCGATTTTCCGGAGCCGTCGATGCCTTCGAAGGTGATGAACACCCCGCGCTTGCCGCCCGCCGTCACAGTGCCCCCTCGGAACCGGTCAGGAACTGCTTGATCAGCACCTGCGCCGCGGTCTTGACCCGCACCACAAAGCCGCCCGCGGGCACATCGCTTTCCGCCACCAGCGGCAGCCGCACCTCCGGCAGCTCCTCGGGCTGCAGCACCAGTTCGGCCAGACGCTGGCCTTTCTTCACCGGCGCCTCGATCGGGCCGTTATAGACAACTTCGCCCTGGATGGTGTTGGCCGACAGCGACGGCAGCAGGATTTCCAGATCCTTGGCCGGCACCAGCCCTACCGATCGCTCGGCCCCCCGCCAGATCTCGGCTTTGGCGATGGCGACGCCCTCCTTGGCGACGGTCTTCTTGGTAAATTGGCGAAACGACCAGTTAACGAGGGCCTCGGCCTCCTCTGCGCGCCCGCGCTCGGTGTCGAGCCCGGAAACCACAAAGATCACCCGCCGGTCGCCTTGCTTGGCAGAGCCGACCAGGCCATAGCCCGCTTCCTCGGTGTGGCCGGTCTTCAGCCCGTCAGCGCCGATGCCCAGCTTCAGCAGGGGATTGCGGTTGCGGATGTTGGAGGGCGCGCGGCCATCGAATTCAAACGTGGTCTCGGCAAACAGCGGGTAGTATTCCGGGAAGTCCTCGATGAGCCGCTCGGCCAGGACCGCCAGGTCATGCACCGACATCCGGTGCCCGGCAGCAGGCCAGCCGTTCGAGTTGGCAAAGGTCGAGGCGGTCATGCCCAGATCCTCGGCCCGCTTGGTCATGTAGCGGGCAAAGCCGGCCTCGGTGCCGTCCGGGCTCAGCGCCTCGGCGATCACCACGCAGGCGTCGTTGCCCGACAGCACGATGATGCCGCGCAGCAGGTCCTCGACCCGCACCCGGTCGGTGGTGTCCAGGAACATGGTGGAGCCGCCATAACTCATCGCGTGCTCGCTCACCGGCAGCCGCTCATCCAGCGTCAGCCGCCCGTCGCGCAAGGCTTCGAACGCCACATACAGCGTCATCAGCTTGGACATGGAGGCCGGCGGCAGCGGCACATCGGCGTTCTTGGACAGCAGAACCGTGTCGGTGCCCGCATCCAGCACATAGGCCGCGCGCGCGCTGGAATCAAAGGCCGCAGCCGACAGCGCCGACAGGCTGACCGCCAGGCCCGCGGCCAGCGCCAGCCGCAGGGAGGATTTCAGAGCGTGGCTCAGGTGCATGGCGTTTTGTTCAATTGGTGACAGCATAGGCATCCGCAAACCCGGTTTCCTTCACGCTTTTCAACAGCTGGCTGCGTTCGGTCTTGTTCTGGGCCGGGCCGACCAGAACCCGCCAGAACGTCTTGCCGCTGGAGGACTGCTCCCGCACCACCGGCACCATGCCCGCGCTGCGCATCATGTTGGCGGTCCGCTTGGCGTTCGCCTCGACGCTGAAGATGCCGATCTGGATGAAGGGCTTGCTCAGCACGGATTTCTGCGGTTTGGCGGCAGGGGCCACGGCAGGCTCTGCCTTGGCAGGTGCAGCCTGCGCCGGAGCCGCGGCCGCCGGGGCCGAGGCTTCGATTGCGGCAGCGGCACCGGCAATCGGGTCCAGCGGGGTTTCGGTGATTTCGCGGCCCGCCAGCGCGGCCTCATTCACCTCTGCAGCCTCCGGCAGCGCAGCATCAGCACCAGCCTGCTCATCCGGCTGCGGTTCCGGCGCGATTTCCTCACGCCGCAGCGCGGTCACGTTCAGTTCCACCGGCGCGCCGGCCAGCATCCCCAGGGCCGCCGCGGCATCCGACGAGACCTGCAGCCGCGGTCCCGGGATCTCCCGCTCGCGGCGGAACAGCGCGCCGATCACGAACTGGCCATTGGCATTGTTGCGGATGATCACCCGCTCGGGGTCCTTGGTATCGGGATGCGCCACCCAGACGCCGCCGATCGACGGACGGCCGTCCCACAGCCCCGCCTCGGTCACCTGGAACACATCAGGCGCTTCCACGTCGCGCTCCACCAGCTTGGTGCTGCTGGAGGCCTGCACGGCACCCTCCGCCTTGGGTTTGGGTTCCAGAAAGCCCAGTTTCGGCCCGTCTTCGCAGCCTGCCAGGACCAGCAGCCCCAAGGCCGCCGCGGCGGCGCGCGGGGCCGTCCTTGCTTTCGACATGGTGTCTTTCATGCTCTCATCCTTGCCTGTGCCCGCGGCGCTTCTGCGCCCCCGCCGGAATACCCGGTCTTCTTGGTTTGGCGGCATGATAGCCTGCACATCCGGCCATGAAAACCCTGCCGGGCCGCGGCACAAAGGAAAGCCGCGGCGGCGGCATGAATCCGCGCGTCCGGACGGGCCGTGAAAATTTCCCTTGGACGCTGTCCGCCGGCCTCGGATTTCCCCTTGCCTCGTCCAGCGTTGCATCCTAAACCGCTGACGGACCGGGGAGGTGGCAGAGTGGTCGAATGCGGCGGTCTTGAAAACCGTTGAACGTGAGAGCGTTCCCAGGGTTCGAATCCCTGTCTCCCCGCCACTGCACGCCGTGCCAGCGTTCCGGTTATTCCTCTCTCCCCTATACATGCCACGCTTCCGGCCTAGGTTGATGATGGGCACAGCACGTGCGCCCGATCCGTTCTCAGGAGACCAGCCGGACCCGAGTGACATGGCCGAAGCCGTACAGCTTTTCCTACTGAAACCACCGGCGGAAAACGCGCTGAAGCTGGCGAGGTGCCGGGGCAAACTGCAATTCCGCAAGCAGAAGAAGGGGAAGTTTGCGGAATTCACCGCCTGGGACTGCTTTGACGGCTCCATCCGCTCCAGCGGCCGCCTGCTGGTGGAGCGCGGCAGGAAACTGCACCTGCTGGGGCAGGGGTATGTGCTGACCCAATCCGCCAAGCGCAAAGGCAATTTCCTGCACGACCTGCGCGCAGGGCCGGTGAAGGAGGCCTTGCGGGGTCAGTTCCCGCTGCGCCGTTTGCTGCCCGTGGCTTCGGGCAGGCTGGCCCGCAAGCGGTACTGGATCACCTGGAAACGGGCGGGCGGCGGCGCCTTGGTCCGCTGGCAATTCTCGGGCGCTTTCGGATCAGTGTCGCTGATTGACGTGCTGGCGGAGCCGGGAGCGCCGCGGGACGCCGCCGTGCAATTCCTGACCGGCCTGGGGGCCGTGCCTGCTGCTCCGGGAGATCTCTACGCGCTGCTGGCGCCGGGCCGTCCGGTATACAGGCTGAAACCGCGGGCTCCGCTGGCGCCCGCGCAGCCCGCGCTGGAAGCGGCAGCCGCGATCATCCGCTCCTGCCTTAGCGTTGCGCGGCAGAACGAGCCCGGCATCATCTCGGACCTCGATACCGAATTCCTGCACGACTACCGGATTTCCCTGCGCCGGATCCGCTCGGTGCTGAGCCTGTTCAAGGGGGTGTTCACGGCTGAGGACACCGCGCGCCTGAAACAGGCGTTCTCCGGCCTGATGGAGCCCACCGGCAGGCTGCGGGATCTGGATGTCTACCTGCTGCAGCGCGAACGGTTTTACGCGCAGGTCCCGCAGCCGCTGCATCCAGGACTGGACGCGATGTTTTCTGCCTTTGAGGCGGAACGGCAGCAGTGCCACCAGCAGCTTGCCCTGCATCTGGCCGGAGCGCGGTACAAATGGCAGATCGCGGCGCTGCAGGCGGAATTTGCCGAAGGGGCCGGGATTGCGCCGGGCCCCAAGGCCGCCCGCCCGGCCTTGGAGTTTGCGCAGCGGCTGATCTGGAAGCGCTTCAGCAAGGTCTGCCGCATCGCCGAGGGGATTACCCCTCAGACAGCGGACGCAGAGATCCACGAACTGCGCATCAGCTGCAAGAAGCTGCGCTATTTGATGGAGCTGTTCGAGCCGCTGTTTCCCGAGCGCGAGCTGAAGCTGATGCTGAAGCCTCTCAAGCGGCTGCAGAACACTTTGGGCGATTTCAACGACTGTTCCGTGCAGCAGGCGGCGCTGCTGGCCTTTGCCGCACGCCCCGCCGCCACCCGGCAGATCGCCTTGAGCGCCGGCGCGTTGATTGCCGTGCTGCACCAGAACCAGCTGGCTGCCCGGGGGCAGGTGGAGGAGCGGTTCCGCGCCTTCAACAGCCCGGAGACGCAGGCTGGCTTCCGGGAGCTGTTTCGGGCCTGAGTGCGCGGCTTACCCCCGCCGCAGAAGGTAGATATCCATGATCCAGCCATGCGCGGCCCGGGCCTCGGCGCGGGTTGCGATAATTTTGTCTGACACTTCGGTCAAGGGGCCCGCGACGGAAATCTGGTTCTCCATGCCGACATAGGCAGTCCAGTAGATTTCCACCCCCTGCGGATCGATGGACTGGAAGGAGCATTCCCCGTCCAGCATGATCACCAGCGTATCGGCACTGTCCGGCCAGCCGTTTTCGCGCAGCTGGCGGCCGGTGGTGATGGTGAAGGGCGCGCCGATTTCGTTGATCGGGATGGCATGGGCCGCAGTCAGCGCCTGGATAGAGGTTATGCCGGGGATCACCGTCAGCTTGATCTCTGCCAGCTTCTGCAGCCGCTCGGCAATCCGCATGGTGCTGTCGTAAAGCGACGGGTCGCCCCAAACCAGGAACCCGGCCTTGCCGCCCGCCGGCAGGCTGGCGGTGATATTCTGCCACCAGATCTCCGCGATGGCGTCGTGCCAGTCATCCACCCGCTTGCGGTAGCTCTTGGTGGCCTCGTCGCGCACCGGCAGGGCAAATTCCACGATCTTCGGTCCGTCGCCCTGGATCGCCCGGTTGCAGATCTCGCGCCGCAGGCCCGCCAGGTCGTCCTTGCCCGCGCCCTTGTTGGGGATCAGGATCAGATCCTGCGCATTCAGCGCCTCGATCGCCTGCAGCGTCATGTGCTGCGGGTTGCCGGTGCCGATGCCGATCAGGGAAAGCTCAATCATGACGGGGCCTTTCACAGGAAAACACGGCCCCCTATGGGGCCGCGCAATTGGTCTTGCAAGCCTGCAGTTGCGGTCAGGAGCCTTCGCCGTCCGCAGGCGCGGTCACCTTGGCCTCGACCGGCACGCCGTCCACCATCAGCTGGCTGTGGCTGTTGGTGTTGAGCGAAACCTTCACTTCCGCCCCTTCGGGCAGGGAAGGGATGTGCATCCAGCTGGCGTAAAGTCGGGCGAGTTTCTCGCCGTTCACATAGACATGCGCATGGCCTTCACCATCCACGTCTGCCGCAGAGGCGTTTTCCGGCGCAAAGCGGAAGTTCTGCGGCATCACCTGCAGGTTCCAGCCGGCCATCGGGTCCTTGTGCAGCTGGACCGCGACGCTGGGCGCATCCGGGCCTGCAGCCAGGCTGACCGCCTGGGAGTGGTCGTGGGCTGCCATTTCGCCATGATCGCCGCCGTGGTGCGCCAGGTCGCCGTGGTCATGGCCGTCAAAGGTCACGCCATTGCCGGCCGCAATCACAAAGCCGGCGCCGCCGCCGAACACCAGGCCGATGGCGAAAAGAGCGAGAGAGCGGGACATATCGGTATCCTCAGAAAAAGAATGTCCCCGCCGGTCGGGGCCGGCGGGGAACTCTGCAAGGGTGGATCAGGCTGCAGCTTCTTCGCGCTTGCCTTCGGCCTGCCAGAAGTAGCCGGCAAAGGCACCCAGCAGCACCCAGGCAGCCATGCCGATGCCAAAGGCCCGGGCGGCAAACAGCGCACCGATCTCGGTCGGCACCGGACCCGAGAAGCTCTCCGGCTCAGGTGCGCCGACGATATGCGGAGCCATCAGCAAGAGCGCCGCGACAAGGCAGCTCACCAGGTTGCCGCCAAAGGCAATCAGCCACATGGCCACGCCGGCAGCCGCCACGGTGATGGTCCACCAGACCTGGCGCGCGCCCACGTCGGCAGCGGCAACACCCGGCACTTCCGGCGCCAGCGACAGGCCGGGCGCGAAGTGGAAGGTGATGAACCCCGCCAGGCCCCACAGCAGGCCGGTGCGCGCGTTGATCTCATGGCCCTGGCGCTCGGCCACCGACATCAGCGCTGCCATCACCAGCGCATAGCCGGTGTAGGTCAGCATGGTGAAGATGATGCTCAGGCCATCGCGCATCGGCTCAGCGAACATGCCGGGCAGGTCGGGATGGGCAGTTACCGGGTCAGCGCCGAAATGCACCAGGTCGCCGCCCTCATAGAGTTCGGCGTGGAGCAGCACGGGCTGCACGAAATACAGCTGCAGCAGGGCGGTAATCAGCCCTGCTGCAGCACCAGCGAACAGGCCGCTGGTCAGAATGCGACTGAACATGGCCTTAGTGGCAGGGGAAGCCAGTTGCGTGGCGCACGTCATGCGCGGCGTCGTGCAGGGCAGATGCCTGAACATGGCCGGTCAGCGTGATGATCCCCAGCCCCAGAACCACTGCAAACAGTGCCGGAAGAACACTGGAGCCAGCGGCGGAAGCCTTAAGCGTCTTGGTCGTCATTTGTCGTCCTCCTTACCGTCACACCCGACGGCATAAGTTGCGTTCCCATACGGCCGGTCTCCTGACTCGCGGGTCGCTGCTGCCTTCCTCCTTCCCGGCTTGCGCCAGTGGCTAGTGGAAGGCCGCTCGCCGCTCACAGTCGCGGGGGCGGTTGAGGCTTCGGTGCCGCGATTTGGTCCACCGTCCTCATTCCCGTTTCAGTCCCGATGCTTAGGCACCATCAGACACCGTATCATTTTGTAATGCCCCGCGCGGCTGAGTCTGGTCAAGGAAGAATGCGCCAAGTTTGCGCCCTTCAGCGGCATGCGGGTTCGGAAATGCGTGTCAGCAGGGGGCGGCCAGGGAGGCCGGAAAATTCAGATTTTCCGGCCAAAATTCCGCGCCGGAATTTTCCCCCGCCCGCCGCAGGCGGATCACGCCAGATCAGCCGGAATGCGGGCAATCGCCTTGAACCGCAAATTGCCCAGCGGCCTTGCATCGGCAAAATTGCCGTCGGTGCTGGCTTGGTACATGCGCAGAAAGGTCAACAGGTCCGGCAGATCCTCTGCGGTGATCTCCCCGAACAGATAGGCGGTCTTGCCGCTCTGGCGCACCGCCAGCGTCTGCGGCCGCTTGCAGCCGGACATGCAGTCCACCTGCTGCAGCCGCGCCTTCACCCCGGCCGTCTCCAGCGCCGCGGCAACCTGCCCGGGCAGGGCAGGGTCCGCGTCGCGGCAGGTGCGGCACAGGGTGAGGGTGGGCAGGCTCATTCGCCGGGCAGGTCCTGATCCGCCAGCGGCCCGTAAAGGATCAGCACCGGCGCCTTGGTCTCCATCGCGCGCAGCACCGCGGGCAGCTCGCCCACGTTGTGGCAGAACAGTTTCTGCTCCGGCGTGGAGACGCCAAGCGCCACCAGCGCGTGGGTCTCCGCAGGCAGGCCTGCCTCCATCAGCTTCTCCGCCAGCGCGGCAAAGGTGCTCTTGCCCATGTAGACCACGGTGGTGGCGTGCGGGTCGGCGAGCGCCGCCATGTTCAGATCATCCGGCAGGCCGCCAGTCACGTCATGGCCGGTGATGAACTGCAGCCGCCGCGCAGTCAGCCGCCGGGTCAGCGGGATATTCGCCGCCGCTGCCGCCGCCGAGGCCGCGGTGACACCCGGCACGATCTCGAACCCGATGCCCGCCTCGCGCAGTGCCGTCATCTCTTCCTCCAGCCGTCCGAAGACGCCGGAATCGCCGGACTTCAGCCGCACCACATTGAGGCCGGAGGATGCGTAGTCGACCAGCAGCTGGCTCACATGGTCCTGCTTAGGGGAGGGGCGGCCAGCGCGTTTGCCCACACCCACCAGATCAGCATCGGCGCGCGCGTGGCTCAGGATCGGCCCGGACGAGAGGTCATCGAACAGGATCGCATCCGCCGCCTCCAGCCGCTTCACCGCCTTGACGGTAAGCAGTTCCGGATCGCCCGGACCGGAGGAGACGAAGCTCACAAAACCGCTCATGCGCGTTCTCCCGTGATCAGGTGGAAGAAGGTGCCGGTCACATTGCCCTTGATGGAGCCGGTCTCCGGCACCGGGTTGCCGTCGGCGTCCATGACATTGGCCAGCGGCGCGTCGGGCTCTTCCAGAATGGTGGAATAGTGGAATTCATGGCCGCGCAGGGCGGTGCCAGCTTCAAATCCCGGCATCCCCGCCTGCAGGACCGCGCGGCGGTAGCCGAGGTGGAACTTGCGCTTCTCGTAAGAGGTCACAAGGCCCAAGAGACCCAGCATCCGGTGCCGGTTGCCTTCCTTGTCGATCAGCGCCTCGCCCAGGGCCATGTAGCCGCCGCATTCGCCATGCACCGGTTTGGTCTCCGCGTGCTTTTGCACGCCTGCGCGGAAGGTCTCCGCCGCCGCCAGCGTGCCGCCATGCAGCTCCGGGTAGCCGCCGGGCAGCCAGACCAGATCGGCATCCGCCGCCGGGGCCTCATCCGCCAGCGGCGAGAACGGCAGGATCTCTGCGCCCGCCGTGCGCCAGCCTTCCAGCAGATGCGGGTAGGTGAAGGAGAACGCCGCATCGCGCGCCAGCGCAATCCGCTGGGCGGGCGGCTCCGGCAGGCTGGCCGGCGCGGGCGCCTGGCCGGCCAGGGCCGCGGCCTTGATTGCCTCCAGATCCACATGCTCGCGCAAAAACGCGGCATAACCTGCAATCGCGGCTTCCAGATCCGGATGTTCCACCGCTTGGATCAGGCCCAGATGCCGCTCCGGCAGGGTCAGGTCACCGCGGCGGGGCAGGGAGCCCAGCACCTTGATGCCTGCCTTCTCCATACCGAGGCGCGTCAGCCGCTCATGCCGCGGGCTGGCGACACGGTTCAGGATCACGCCGGCAAAGGGCAGCTCCGGGTCGTAATTCTTGAACCCCAGTGCGGTGGCCGCCGCCGACTGCGCCTGGCCGCCCACATCGACAACCAGCACCACCGGCCAGCCCATCCGCTTGGCAGTCTCGGCAGAGGAGCCGAAGCCCGACTGCCCGCGCGTTGCCACGCCGTCGTAAAGGCCCATCGAGCCTTCGCCGACGCAGATTTCCGCGCCTGCCGACTGGGCGGTGACCGCATCCAGAAGTCCGCCATCCATCGCCCAGGTGTCGAGGTTGAAACTGGGCCGCTTCGCCGCTGCCAAGTGGAAGGCGGGGTCGATATAATCCGGCCCGCTCTTGTAGGGCTGCACGGTGAGGCCGTCCTCGGCCAGCGCCCGCAGCAGGCCCAGCATTACGGTGGTCTTGCCGGTGCCCGAAGAGGGTGCCGAGATCATCAGTCCGGGAGGGTTCATTGCGCGTTCTCCTCATATTCCGCCCGGGCCGCTTGCGGCTCGGGCCGCACCCGCCCGCCCCCCGGGCGGGTGCGTTCGCACCCCCCTCGGGCAGGCGCGGCCCTGGTGTACTTCTCAATCATCCCCGTGGCTCCAGCTCGACCACGGGCTGTCGGCGCTCTGCGGCCGGTAGCGGCGGTCGTAGTCGGTGGAGTAAAGGCAGCTTTCGTCGAAGCCCTCGCCCTTCAGCACCGGCCCCACCAGGATCAGCGCGGTGCGGGAGATCTTCTCGTCCAGCGATGCCTTCAGGGTGTCCAGGGTGGCCCGGATGATCTGCTGGTCCGGCCAGCTGGCGCGGTAGACCACCGCCACCGGGCAATCGCCGCCGTAATGCGGCGTCAGGCTGTCGACCACATGGTCCAGATTGCCGATCGACAGGTGGATCGCCAGCGTGGTGCCGGTTTTGGCAAAGTTCTCCAGCGACTCGCCTGCAGGCATCGAAGACGCGCGGCCAGGGGTCCGCGTCAGCACCACCGACTGGCCGAGGCCGGGCAGGGTCAGCTCGGTTCCCAGCGCCGCAGCTGCAGCAGCAAAGGACGGCACACCGGGGGTGACGCTTACGGGAATGCCCTCGGCCTTCAGGCGGCGGATCTGCTCGCCCATCGCGGACCACACCGACAGGTCGCCCGAGTGCAGCCGCGCCACATCCTGGCCCGCCTCATGCGCCGCCTTGATCTCAGCCACGATGGCATCCAGGTCCATCGCCGCGGTGTTCACGATCTTCGCGTCCTCGGGGCAGTGGCTCAGGATTTCCTCCGGCACCAGCGAACCGGCATACAGGCACACCGGGCAGGACGCGATGATGTCGCGCCCGCGCAGGGTCAGAAGGTCGGCAGCGCCCGGTCCGGCGCCAATGAAGTGAACGGTCATGGCTCAAGTCTTTCTGCTATGGCCGCGGTGGCAAGCCCATCCGCGGTGACAACTCTGGGGGCGAGAAGGCGCGCGCTGGCGCCCGGTGCCCCTTTGCGCGCCCCGGCCAGCGCCGCGGCTTCCGCCAGCGACCCGGTGCCGAACCGCGCCTTGATCCGGGGCGAGCAGGTGAGGGTCTGCTCCCCGGCAATATCCTGTTCCTGCAGCGCAATCACCGGCAGCCCGGCGGCGCGCGCAAATTCCTGCATGGCAGGGGCTGCGGCCTTTCCGGCCACGGACGCCAGCGCGTCCACATGCTCGCCCGTCAGCGCCAGCGCGGCTTGCAGGTCGGCTGCCGTTGCAGCGCTGCGAAATCCGAGGCCCGCCACCTTCATCGCGTGACGCTCCACTGGATCACGGGCCGCGCCCGGCGCCAGTCGCGCATCGACCCTAGCGGACCGGCCTCGGCAATCTCGGCCTTCAAGAGATGCCCGCCGCGCGCGGCATGAGCCTGCATCAGCAGGGTCTCGGTCTCCAGCGTGACGCCATTGGCAACCAGCCGGGTGCCCTCGGGCAGGATTTCCCACAAGTGGTCCAGCAGCTCTTGCGAGCCGCCGCCGCCGATGAATACGCAATCGGGCAGGGGCTGCCCCTCCAGCACCTGCGGGGCCTTGCCCAGCACCGCGGTCATCCGGTGATCCAGCCCGAAGGCGGCCGCGTTGGCGCGGATGTTCTCCAGCCGGCTCTCGCGCGGCTCGAACGTGATCGCCCGCGCGCCGCGGGCCGCCAGGCACCACTCCACCGAGACCGAGCCGGAACCGCCGCCGATGTCCCACAGCAGCTCACCCGCGCGCGGTGCCAAAGCCGACAGGGTCAGCGCCCGGATCGGCCGCTTGGTGATCTGCCCGTCGCTGGCAAAAAGATCATCCGCCAGCCCGGCCGCCTGCGGCAGGCCCTTGTGGCCCGCGGCCTCGACCGCCACGGCAACAGGCGCCTGAATGTCCTGCAGATCAAACCCTTCGGCAGTGGCAGAACGCACCCGTTGGCGCGGCCCGCCCAGGCATTCCATCACCGTGAGCTGCGAGGCGCCAAAGCCCTCAGCGGTCAGCCACTCCGCCAGCTCCGCCGGCGCTGCGCCATCCCGCATGGTGCATATTACGCGCGTGCCGTTTCCAAGCAGAGGGCGCAAGCGCGCATAGGGTGCCGCGTGCAGGCCGAGGCACAGCACCTCTTCCAGCTTCCAGGCCAGATGGTTGGCCGCCAGCGCAAATGTGGACGGAACCGGGTAAGAGACCCACTCGCCATCCTCCAGATGCCGCGCCAGCGAGCCTCCGGCGCCATGCCAGAACGGATCGCCCGAGGCCAGGACGGCGACCTTGCGCCCGCGCATCTCCAGCACCGGCCCGATGGAGAACGGCACCGGCCAGGGCTGGCCCTTGGCCGCTGCACCCGCCAGCTCCAGATGCCGCGGGCCGCCGATTACGACCTCGGCCTCCGCCAGCGCCTTCCGGCTTGCATCGCTTAAGGAATCCAGTCCATTTTCGCCCAGACCGATTATCGTAAGCCACGGATCAAACATGACACGCATCCTTCTCCTGGGCGGCACCACCGAAGCCTCGACGCTCGCCAAGACCCTGGCCGGGGCGGGCATGGATGCGGTGTTTTCCTACGCGGGCCGCACGGCCAAGCCCGTCAGCCAGCCGCTGCCCACCCGCGTTGGCGGCTTTGGCGGCGTGGAAGGGCTTGCGGAATATCTGAACACCGAAGGCATCACCCATGTGGTCGATGCAACCCACCCGTTCGCCGCCCAGATGAGCACCAACGCGGTGCACGCCTGCGAAGCGGCGGGTGTGCCGCTCTGCGCCTTTGAACGCCCGGCCTGGCAGGCGGGGGAGGGCGACCAATGGGTTCACGCGGACAGCATCGAAGGCGCGGTAAACGCTCTGCCTAAGGCCCCCGCCCGGGTGTTCCTGGCGATCGGCAAGCAGAACCTTGCACAGTTCGCCGCCAAGCCTCATCACCACTACCTGCTGCGGCTGGTAGACGCGCCGGAGGCGGACTTGCCGCTGCCGCACACTACGGTCGAGATCGCCCGCGGGCCGTTTGACGTCGCGGGCGACACCGCGCTGATGCAGCGCCATGGCATCACCCATGTGGTGGCCAAGAACGCAGGCGGCGCGGGCGCCGCGGCCAAACTCACTGCCGCACGTGAGCTGAGCCTGCCGGTCATCATGATCGGCAGACCCGAGGTGCCCGAGCGCCCCGTCATGGGCAGCGTGGCAGAGGTTATGGCCTGGCTGTCCCATCCCCCGGCTTAGGCCTCGGCTGCGTAGCGCGGGGTGTAGACGAAGTTGCCGACGCGCCGGGTGTCGCGGTTGCCGACAATCACCACGGTGCGCATGTCGGCCATCTCGGGCGTGGCCTCCTTCAGCGGCACCGTCAGCAGTTCCTGCCCGGGCTTGGTCACGTCGCGGGCAAAGGTGATCAGTGTATCTTCGCCGCAGGCCTCGCGCAGGATGTCCAGCGCGCGGGCAAACTGATGCGGCCGCGACTTGGAGCGCGGGTTGTAGAACGCCATCGCCAGACCTGCCTCGCCGACCAGCTGCAGGCGCTTTTCAATGAGGCTCCAGGGCTTCAGGTTGTCGCTGAGGTTGATGGCCGCAAAATCATGCCCCAGCGGCGCGCCGATGGCGGCAGCGGCGGCGAGCATCGCGGTGATGCCGGGCAGCACCTTGATGTCCAGATCCAGCCAATCGGGGTGGCTTTCCGCGTTGTTCTCCAGCGCCTCGAACACGGCGGAGGCCATCGCGAACACGCCCGGATCACCGGAGGAGACAACGACCACGCGTTTGCCCTCGGCGGCCATCTCCAGCGCATGGGCGGCGCGGTCGACCTCGACGCGGTTGTCGGTGGCGTGCAGGGTCAGCCCCTCGCGCGGCTCGATGCGTTTGACGTAAGGGATATAGCCAACGATATCAGTGGCTTCCCCGATGGCGTCGCGCACTTCCTGCGTCACCAGCGCCTCGTTGCCCGGGCCAAGCCCCGCAATCACCACCCAGCCGTTTTGCGATAGTTTCATGGCCGGCGCCCCTGTCCGTGAACCAATACGATGGAGAAGTAAGGCACCTCGCCCTCGATCTCCGAGAGCTTCTGCACGGTTTGCCCCGGCATGGTGCCGCGCTCGACCAGCCAGGCGTCGTCCGCGCGGCCCGCACGCTCCAGCGCGCGGCGCAGCTTGGGCAGGTTGCGGCCGATCTTCATCACCACCAGCGCGTCCGTTTCAGCGGCGCGCTTGGCCAGTTCATCCTCGCTGAGGGTGGCCATCGCCACGGTCAGCACATCGTCCCCCCAGGTAATCGGCTGGCCGGAGGCGGTCCAGCAGCCGGACATGCCGGTGATGCCGGGCACGATCTCCTGCTCGGCGCGGCCCTGCAGGCGGGTGTAGAGGTGCATGTAGGAGCCATAGAGGAACGGGTCGCCCTCGCACAGCACCACCACGTCTTCACCCTTGGCAATCTCGGCAAGGGTGTCGGCCCACTGGTCGTAGAATTCCGCCAGCACCCGGTTGTACTCGGGGTCCGAGAAATGGATCTCAGTCGTCACCGGATATTCCATTGCGTGTTCGGTGACGCCGTCTGCCAGCATGCCTTCGACAATGGCGCGGGCCTGGCCCTGGCGGCCGGCCTTGCGGAAATAGGCGATGTGGCGTGCGCCAGAGATCAGCCGGTGCGAGCGGACGCTCATCAGGTCGGGATCACCGGGGCCAAGCCCTGCGCAGATGACTTTGCCCATGGGTTACTCTTTCCAGCTTGCCAGCGCGTTCACCGCAGCGACGGTGATGGCGGAGCCGCCGAGACGGCCCTTCACGATCATCGACGGCTCTGGCAGGTCCTCCATCAGCGCGTCCTTGGATTCCATCGCACCGACAAAACCCACCGGGCAGCCGATGATGGCGGCGGGGCGGGGGCAGTCCGGGTCCTTCAGCATGTTCAGCAGGTGGAACAGCGCAGTGGGCGCATTGCCGATGGCAACCACGGCGCCTTCCAGTTTCGGGCGCCACAGCTCCAGCGCGGCGGCGGAGCGGGTGTTGGACATTTCCTTGGCCAGTTCCGGCACCTTGGGGTCGCGCAGGGTGCAGATCACCTCGTTGTCCGCAGGCAGGCGCGGGCGGGTGATGCCTTCGGAAACCATGTAGGCGTCGCACAGGATCGGCGCGCCCTTGGCCAGCGCGGCGCGGGCGGTTTCGGCCATGCCCTCGGAGAAGCGCACGTGCTCTTCCAGCCCGACCATGCCGGCGGCGTGGATCATGCGGACGACGACGCTCTCCTCGTCCTTGTTGAAGCGCGCCAGATCGGCTTCGCGGCGGATGGTGGCAAAGCTTTCGGCGTAGATCGCGGCGCCGTCGGTTTCATAGGTGTGGAGCATGTCAGCTGCCCTCTGTCAGAAGTTCGGGAGCGGCGCGCAACGCGCCGCCGCTCAGGTGGGTCTTTAGCGGCTGATCCGCGGCAGTGCCATTGCGGATCAGGGAGAATTCATCATTGCCGGTGGCGGTCAGGGTGAGCGGCGCGGGGCCCGGGCAGGCGCAGCCCTTGGCGCAGCCGGAAACATGCAGCTTTGTCCCTGCGGGGACGTGGGCCGCCAAGTCCCGCGCCAGATCGCGGGTGGAGGAAAGCGCCTGCAGGCAGCCGGGCGCGCCGGTGCACGCGACCACTTGCAGGCGCGGATCCGTTGCATCCAGGATCAGGCCGGGCAGGGGCGGGAGAGCGGCGGCACCTTCGACCAGCAGCATCCGCCAGGGGGTGAGGCGGATCGGCCCGTGGTCTGCCAGCTTTGCCAGCGTGGCGGCGGGCATCTGGCCGAATTCCAAAGCGGCGAGTGTCCCCGCGGGGACAGTGCCTGGTTTTGCGGTGAAGCCCGCCTTTGCCATCGGTGCCGTGTTCGCCGGCGGCGGCCCGCGGCGCGCGATGAGACGGTGCATCCTGCCGCGCCCTTCGGGCGCGCCGCCCTGGTCGAGGAACCAGCGCGCCAGGGCCAGGGCTTCGGGAACGGCGGATTCACGTGTGACGGGCAGGCCGGTTTCTGCACCGTCTGCGCGCAGGATCAGACCATCGTTTGTGCGCTCGACGCGGATATCGGCGGCAATGTCTTGCAGCACGGGTTCCGCGCCGCAGTCGACGGCAAAGCCGAACTTCCCGGGCAAGGGGAGGTCAGTCGCCGCGGTCAGAGCGGCGCTCAGGTCCATGGCTATGGCGTGGGTATCGTCGCCCTCGGCCCAGAACGGGGCGAGCAGGACATTGCGGCGGGCTTCGGCGCTGGCGTCCTTGTCGATCAGGCCGAGATCGCGCAAGGCTTCGATCAGCTCTCCATGCGCCTCTTCGCGGATGCCGCGCATCTGCAGGTTGGCGCGAGCGGAGATATCCAGCAGGCCGTTGCCGAAGTCCTGCGAAAGTCTTGCCACACCGCGCGCCTGGGTAACCGACAGTTTACCCAGCGGTGCGCGCACGCGCACCACCAGCCCGTCGCCGGACATCATCGGGCGCAGCGCGCCGGGGCACCAGCCGTAGACCTTGGGTTCAGGGGTGCCGCTCATGCCGCGCCCTCCAGCTCAGCCATGATCGAGTTGCGGCGGGTGCTCCAGAGGCCGGCATCGAACAGCGCCCGGAAGCGGTCGCGCATGGCGGCGAGCGCCTCGGGGTTTTCGCGCTCCATGAACGCCACCAGGTCATCGCGGCCCAGGGTGGCCTCGAAGTAGAGGTCGAAGAGGTGCGGCTGCACCACCTGCGCCAGATGCGCGAAGGCGGCCATGTGGTCGAGGGTGGCGGCAATCTCCGCCGCGCCGCGGAAGCCGTGGTTCATCATCGAGGTGGCCCAGTCCGGGTTGGCGGCGCGGGCGCGGGTGACGCGGGCGATTTCCTCGCCCAGAGAGCGCGCCTGCGGTTTGTCGGGGCGGGTGGCGTCGAGGTGGTAGAGCGCCGGCGCCGTCTGGCCGATGCGGGCCATGGCGGCGGCAAAGCCGGCCTCATGCGCGGCATAGTCGGAAGCGATCAGCAGGTCGGTTTCCGGCAGGTCCTGCAGATGCACGAAGCTGTCGGCGCCCTGCAGGCGGGTTTCCAGCGCCTCGCGGGCGTCGGTGATCGCGCCCTTGGCGTCGATTGCGTGGGAGGAGGCGTTGAGCCAGGCCTCGCCCGCCGCCTGCCGCGCCGCGTCCGTGTAGTTGTCCAGATGCGGGTTCATCGAGAGGCCGTACTGGCCCGGCTTGGGGCCGAAAACGCGCGGGGTCTCGGTGAGATAGGGGTTGTCGGCCTGGGATTCCTCGCGGCCCGCCAGTGCGGCGGCGGCGGTCTCGAACATCTGGGCAAGGCCGGGGAAGACGTCGCGGAACAGGCCGGAGACGCGCAGGGTCACATCGATGCGCGGGCGGTTCAGCATCGACAGCGGCAGCACCTCAAACCCGGAGACACGCTCGGAGCCTTCGTCCCATTTGGGCGCCAGCCCTGCGAGGTGCAGCGCCATGGCAAACTCCTCACCCGCGGTGCGCATGGTGGCGGAGCCCCAGAGGTCGATTACCAGGCCCTTGGGCCAGTCGCCGTGGTCCTGAAGGTGGCGGCGCAGCAGCTCTTCCGCCAGCTTGACCCCTTGCTCATGCGCCGCCCGCGACGGCACCGCCCGTGGATCGGTGGTAAAGAGATTGCGGCCCGTCGGGATCACATCGGCGCGGCCGCGGAACGGCGAGCCGGAGGGGCCGGGAGTGACGATTTTCCCGTCCAGCGCGGCGATCAGCCCGGCGCGTTCCTCCGCCCCGCATTGGCCGGTGCCGAAGATGTGCAGGCCCTCGCCGTACTGGCTTTCCTTGATGTCGCAGACAAAGGCGTCGATGCGGGTGATTGCCTCGGCGGGGGAGGTGTCCGGCGTCAGGCCAAGGTCGGCCTCCACACCGGTTCCCTGCGCCTCAGCGCGGATGTCGCCGATCAGCCGGTCGCGGCGGGCGGGATCAAGGCCGTCGGCGGTGGAGTATTCATCCAGCAGGCTTTCGAGCCGCGCCATGCCCTCGGGCAGGTTTGTCTGCGCCAGCGGAGGGGGCAGGTGGCCGATGGTGACGGCACCGATGCGGCGCTTGGCCTGGGCGGCCTCGCCTGGGTCGTTGACGATGAAGGGGTAGGCGACCGGCAGCGGACCGGTCAGCACTTCGGGCCAGCAGGCGCCGGAGAGCGCCACGGCCTTGCCCGGCAGCCACTCCAGCGTGCCGTGGGCGCCGATGTGGACGAGGGCGTCGGTTTGGCCGCGCAGCCACAGGTAAAAGGCCACATAGGCGTGGCGCGGGGTGCGGTCGAGGTCGTGGTAGTCATCGACGCGGGTTTTCACCTCGCCGCGTTCGGGCTGCAGCGCGACCAGGGCGTTGCCAGCACGCAAGGCCTTGAAATGAAAGGCGCCGTCGCGGCAGTCTGCGTCTTCTTCCGGGGTTCCCCAGGCCTCGGCCAGGGTGTCCTGCAAGTCTTGCGGCAGGGTGGCGAGGGCCTGGCGGTAGTCCTCCAGCGGGACGCTCAGGGTCTCTTCCATCAGCCGCAGGCCGGTGTTTTCGAGCGCTTCGACGGCGTAGCCCTGGGCGGAGAGTTCGCGCAGGATTTCGTCGCAGGAAGCAAGCGCGTCGAGGCCGACGGCATGGGCGAGGTTGTGGTCGCGGCCGGGATAGGTGGAGAGGATCAGGGCGAGGCGTTTCTCGGCATTCGGCAGCTTGGCGAGGCGCAGCCAGCCCTCGACGCGGTCCACGGCAGCCTTGATGCGGTCCGCGTCGGCGCGGTGGGCGAAGCGGGAGTACTGCAGGTCCGGGTCTTTCTTGCCCGGCGATTTGAAGCTGACGACGCCTGCGAAAATGCGGCCGTCAACCTCGGGCAGGACGACGTGCATGGCGAGGTCGGCGGGCGACAGCCCGCGGTCGGCCTCACGCCAGTCTTTCTTGCGGGCGGTGGAGAGGGCGACCTGGAACACCGGGCAGCCGGTGACGGAGAGCGGCGAGGCGCTGCCGTCTGTTCCTTGAGCGGAAAAGGCGGTGGCGTTGATGATCGCGGCAGGGTTCAGCCCGGGCAGCTTTTCGCGCAGCCAGCCTGCGGCGGCGGGGGACTTGAGGCTGGCGGCAAAGGCGCCATAGGCCGCGTAGCCGCGGGCGCGCAGCTCTTCGATCAGCGCATCGACCGGGGCGGTGTCGGCAGCGGTGAGGTAGGAGCGGTAGAAGCTCACCAGCACCAGCGGTTTATCCTGCGGCGGCAGGTCGGCCAGAACGCCCTTGGCCGGGTCATAGAAGCCGTGTTCGGGAGTGGTTTTGAGGCCGATCACGGGTCCTGCGTAGAGACCAGCGGCGAGCGACAGCTGGGCGAGGGCGGCCTGGGCCGCCACCGCACCGCCGGCGTCGCACAGGGATTGCAGGCGGCGCAGGGTGGAGACGGGCAGGGTCGAGAGCTCATCCAGCCGCGCGTCCTCGCGCCCGTCGGCGGGCAGGATGGCAAGCGCGATCCCCTTGCGCCGGGCGAGGTCCTGCAGGGTGGCCAGGCCGTACGACCAGTAGCTTTCGCCGCCGATCAGGCGGACCAGGACGCCCTTGGCGCCCTCCAGCGTCTGTTCCGCGTAGACATCGACCGACAGCGGGTGCTTGAGCGCCACCAGGTTGGCGAGGCGCAGGGAGGGCAGCTTGCCGTCTGCCCGGTGCCAGCCTGCTGCAAAGGCGCCGAGATCGCTGTCGGAGAAGGACAGCACCACAAGGTCCGCGGGCGTCTGCCCGAGGTCCTGCGGGGTATCGGTCTCTTCAAGGCCGTGGCTTTCGCGGAAGACGACGTGCATGGGTCAGGCCTTTGTATTCTGGTAAGCAATGGGCGCTCTGAGGGCTGCGCCCGAGCCTGGGAGGGTGCGAATGCGCCCTCCCATTTTGCCGGAGGCAAACCTTTGGTTTGACGGGAGGGTCGGGCGCAGCCCGGCCTGCGGCCGGGCACTGTCATCTGAATTGATGCGCCAGACCGGCATCAGCTTCAGGCCCCCAGCTCGGCGCGGATGGCCTGTTCGTCGATGTCGTCATGCTCGGCAATGACCACCAGGGCGGTCTTGCGCGGCTGCGCGCCCCAGGGCTGATCGTATTGGGCGCGCAGGCGCTCGCCCACGGCCTGAACCAGCATCCGCATCGGTTTCCCCTCCACCGCGACATAGCCTTTGACGCGCAGGATGTTGCGCTCGCGGGCGAGTTTCACGATGGCATTCTGCAGCGCTTCCGGGTCGGAGACTTCGCCCATTTCGACAACGATGCTTTCAAAATCGTCATGCTCGTGGTCGTGGTGGCCGTCGTGATGGCTGGGGCGGGCCTCCAGATCGTCCTCGGCAGCGGCGCCCAGGCCCAGGATGATGCGCGGGTCGATGACGCCTTCGCTCATCGGCAGGATCGGCAGCTTGCGCGGCGCCTCGGCCTCGATCACCGCGCGGGCCTTCTCGACGCCTGCGTCGCCGGCCAGGTCGGCCTTGGACAGAAGCACGATGTCGGCGCAGGAGATCTGATCCTCGAACACTTCGGACAGCGGGGTCTCGTGGTCGAGGCTCTCATCCGCTTCGCGCTGGGCCTGCACGGCGTCCAGGTCAGGGGCGAACTGGCCCTTGGCGACGGCTTCGGCATCGGCCAGCGCAATCACGCCGTCAACGGTGATGCGGGAGCGGATCGCGGGCCAGTCGAAGGCCTTGAGCAGCGGCTTGGGCAGGGCCAGGCCGGAGGTTTCGATCACGATGTGATCGGGTTTTTCCGGCAGGTTCATCAGCTGCTCGATGGTGGGGATGAAGTCATCCGCAACGGTGCAGCAGATGCAGCCGTTGGCCAGCTCCATGATGTTCTCCGCCGGGCAGTTTTCATCCGCGCAGGACTTCAGGATGTCGCCGTCGACGCCGGCGGTGCCGAACTCGTTCACCACCACGGCCAGGCGCTTGCCCTGCGGGTTCTGCATCAGGTGGCGGATCAGGGTGGTTTTCCCTGCGCCCAGGAAGCCGGTGATTACAGTGACGGGGATCTTGTTGAGGTCGCTCATGTTTACTCCTCGGAGAAGAACTTGGCCGGCGGGATGCGGGCAACGGATTGCTTGCGGAAGGTTTGCGGGCGTTCGCGCCAGGGCACCACGCCGTCGGCGGTGGCGGCGTAAGCCGCGGCGCCTTCCAGGATTTCGGGGACATGCTGGTCCGGGTCGAGGTCGCCGTAGACATAGGTCCAGCGCTCCTCGCCGCCGACCAGCGCAACGGCGCAGCCGCGCTTGCAGGAGGACAGGCATTCGACACCGCGCAGACGCACGCCTTCGGGCATTCCGGCCTCTTCCAATGCGGCGTGCAGGATGGCGCCGGGGCGGGCGGCCTCCGGGTCGGCGCCCTCGCGGCGGCAGGTGAGGCAAACGGTCAGCGTGACCGCTCCCGGGGTGCTGGCAGCTTTGCCTGCCATATCGTCAGCCATCGGCGCGTCTCCTGTCGCGGCAGGGCGTGCGGGATGGCCAGAAAGGGGCCGCCTCGAACCAGCCCCTCACCCGGTTGCAGAACACCCCGTCTGCCCGTTGATCTCGTCGTCGCTGGCAGGTCTCCCGGCTTGCGGATGCCAAGGCGTTTGCCTTGCCGGCCATCCTGCCTTCCCGGGGTTTTCCCAGTGGCATGGCGGCCTCATCCGGTCACGGTCGCGGGGGCGGCTGTGCTTCGGGTCTCCAACGAAAATTGGCGGCCTTCACATTCCCTCTTCGCCTGCTTTCGCAGGAACCAGCGAAACCCCCTTGCGCTATCGCGCCCTTCTTTGTCAAGACATGGGGTCAAACAGCTGGAGAGCCCCCATGAGCGAAAAGTCTGAAACCGGCATCTCAGAGGAAGAAGCCGCCCGTCATGCCTCCAAGATGGCCAAGAAGAAGGCCGCGCGCGACAGGATGATGAAGACCAAGGAGGGCGAGAAGGGCCTGATCATCGTCCACACCGGGCCGGGCAAGGGCAAATCCTCGTCGGGCTTCGGCATGATCATGCGCTGCATCGCCCACAAGATGCCCTGCGCCGTGGTGCAGTTCATCAAGGGCGCCTGGCAGACCGGCGAGCGGACGCTGATTGAGGAGAACTTCAGCGATCTCTGCCAGTTCTATGCGATGGGCGAGGGCTTTACCTGGGAGACACAGGACAAGGCCCGCGACATTGCCGCGGCGCAGAAGGGCTGGGAGAAGGCCAAGGAGATGATCCTGGACGAGCGCAACACCATGGTGCTGCTCGACGAGATCAACATCGCGCTGCGCTATGAGTACCTGGACCTGGAGGAGGTGCTGGAGTTCCTGGTGGAGCACAAGCCGCCGATGACGCATGTGGTGCTGACAGGGCGCAATGCCAAGGAAGAGCTGATCGAGATCGCCGATCTGGTGACCGAGATGGGCCAGATCAAGCACCCGTTCCGCGCCGGGGTGAAAGCGCAGAAGGGCGTCGAGTTTTAAGCTGAGGGCGTAGCCTGCCTGGGTAGGCGCGAATGCGCCTGCCGGGGGGGCAGGCAGGCGCAGCCCGGCGGTGCCGCCGGGCAAAACACTTTTATGCGGCGAGCTGTGCAGCCTTGCCTTGGATGTAGGTATCCACCGCTGCGCGCTGGGTCTCATCCAGCCGCAGGCCCAGCTTGGTGCGCCGCCACAGGTAATCGTCGCCTGCGCGCACCCATTCGCGGGCAATCGCCCAGTCGAGCTCTTGCGCGGTGATGGTGGCGCCAAAGTCCTGGCCCAGATCGCCTGCGGTTTTGGCGTCTCCCAGCACCTCCCAGGCCTCGGTGCCGTAGGCGCGGATCATCCGGCCCGCCCAATAGGGAGTCAGGAACCGATAGTCCGCGGCCAGCTTGGACGTCAGCTTTGCCACATCCTCCACCGGGAAATCGCCGCCGGGCAGGGCCACGCCTGCGGTCCAGCCGGCGGGCAGCTGCGGGAACACCTCTCCGATCTTTGCCAGCGCCGCCTCGGCCAGCTTGCGGTAGGTGGTGATCTTGCCGCCAAAGACATTGAGCAGCGGCGCCTGGGCCTGATCCAGCGTCAGCACGTATTCGCGGGTGGCCGCGGTGGCGGAGCTGGCGCCGTCGTCATAGAGCGGACGCACGCCGGAGTAGGTCCAGACGATATCCTCGCGCGTCACCGGCTTTTCGAAGTATTCCGATGCAAAGGCCACCAGATAGTCCTGCTCGGCTTCGGTGCAGACCGGTGCGGTGTCCGGGTCCGGGTGGTCGGCGTCGGTGGTGCCGATCAGGGTGAAGTCCTGCTCATAAGGAATGGCAAAGATGATCCGCCCGTCGGTGCCCTGGAAGAAATAGCAGCGGCCGTGGTCGAACAGTTTCGGCACCACGATATGGCTGCCGCGCACCAGGCGGACGTTCTCGCGGCTGTTCTGGCCCAGCTTCTGATGCAGCACGTCGGCAACCCACGGCCCGCCCGCGTTGACCAGCATCTTGGCGCGGTGCGCCTGTTCCTCGCCGGTGGCGTGGTCCCTGGTGCGGATCACCCAGTGGTCGGCCTTGCGTTCTGCGGACAGCACTTCTGTCCGGGTCAGGATACTGGCACCGCGGGCCATCGCGTCGCGGGCGTTCAGCATTACCAGGCGGGCGTCCTCGATCCAGCAGTCGGAGTATTCGAACGCCGTTCTGAATTTGTCTTTCAGCGGGCGGCCCGCCGGGTCGCTTGTCAGGTCCAGCTTGGCGGTGCCGGGCAGGATGCCGCGTTTGCCAAGGCTGTCGTACAGGAACAGCCCCAGCCGGATCAGCCAGGCCGGGCGGCGGCCCTTCATCCAGGGCATGAAGGCGGTCAGCAGCTTGGACGTTGGCGTCTCGCTGTCAAACCGCATGTCCTTGTGAAACGGCAGCACAAAGCGCATCGGCCAGGAGATATGCGGCATCGCTTTCAGCAGCACCTCCCGCTCGATCAGGGCCTCGCGGACCAGGCGGAACTCGAAATACTCCAGATAGCGCAGGCCGCCGTGGAACAGCTTGGTCGAGGCCGACGAGGTGGCGGAGGCGAGGTCGTGCATCTCTGCCAGTGTCACCGACAACCCGCGGCCGGCGGCGTCGCGGGCGATGCCGCAGCCGTTGATGCCGCCGCCGATGATGAAAAGGTCCGTTACAGGGGTGTCAGTCATTTTCGCTGCTTTCGTTTTGTCCTGCGGTCAGGATGCGGGTTCCGGCGGCACGGGCGGCCTCAGCAAATTCTGCGGGCACGGGGCGGTCGGTGATCACCACGTCCAGATCGGCGATGTTGCAGATCCGCACCGGGGCGGAGCGGTCGAACTTGCTGCCGTCGCAGACCAGCACCTTTTGCCGCGCGTTCTTGAGGATGGCGCGGGCGACGGAGACCTCGCGGGCGTCGTGGTCCATCACCGCGCCGTCGGCATCCAGCGCCGAGGCGCCGATGATCGCAAAATCCACCTTGTAGCGGGAGATGAATTCGACCGCGTCCTCGCCGACGATGGCGCCGTCGCTTTGCCGCACGGTGCCGCCGGCCAGGATCAGTTCCTTGGCCTGGCCGCCCATCATCATGCTGATAATGTTGATGTTGTTGGAAATCACCGTCAGTCCGCGATGACCCGAAAGGGCGCGGGCCACCTGCTCGGTGGAGGTGCCGATGTTGAGGGTGAGGGAGCAATTGTCGGGGATCAGTTCAGCGGCGGCCGCCGCCATCACCTGCTTGCCGTTTGCGTTCAGCTTGCGCCGGTCGGCGTAATCCTGGCTGGCCGCGGAGCTGAGCCGCACCGCGCCGCCATGCACGCGGGACAGCGCGCCGCGGGCGGAAAGGTCGCGCAGGTCCGCCCGTACCGTCTGCAACGAGACGCCAAAGCGCTGGGAGAGATCCTCGACCTCGACCCGGTCCTGCTGGTTCAGCAGGGCGATGATTTCGTTCTGACGGCTGGAGGCATCCATTTGCTTTCCTTTCGCTGCGATTCTCTAGCGTATTGCGCGCGGAGAGTCACGGTATGTTTTCGTTTTGATTTCGTTGGGCGTAAACACGAAAAAGGCGCGCCGTTGCGGGCGCGCCTTTGCAGGTGTGGATGCGGTAGGCTCAGGCGAGCGGGATCAGGTGGTTGTCCCAGGCGAGGCCGGCCCGGTGCAGCGGCTGTTTGCCGGAGGCGGTGACTGCAAAGAACCGGCCTGTTCCGGTGCTGGCGGTGAAGCCGCCGGGCGCGAGGGCGAGGCCGCAGACATCCGGCATCCGGTATTCCTGCACAAGGTCGCCGCTGGCGGTGTCCATCAGCTGCAGCACGCCGCCGCGCGGGGAGGTGACGCCCACGATTGCACCGTCCGGGGAAAACGCGATGGAGCCGCCGTAGCCGTTGAGGTTCAGCACCCGCGGGTCGCCTTCCGCCATCAGCCTTGGGGTGCTCCCCGGTTTGTGGAGGCCTACGATTGGAACCAGCTCTGCCGCGTCCCCTTGCCACTGCATCGCAAACCCCACCGTGCCATCGGCGCGCATGGCGAGGTGGCGGATCGAGTTGAGATGCAGTTCCTGCGGCAGTTCCATCTGGTCCTGCAGCGTGCCGTCAAAGCGCAAGTAGCTGAGGTTCGGGCGCATGTCGGGCAGGTTCAGCTTGGCGCGGCCGCTGTCGGGGTGGGTTTCGATCCCGCCGTTGGCCACCACCAGCCCCGGCGCGTCCCGGCGCAGCAGCATATCGTGCGGGCCGATGCCGCCGGAGGAGAAAGCGCTGATGCGGCTGTAACCGCTCGTGGCGTCCCAGACGCCGATCACGCCGCGGGCGTTCTCGAAATCGTTTTCGGTGGTGAACAGGCGGCGGCCGTCCGGAGAGAAGGTGCCGTGGCCATAGAAGTGATGGCCTGCGGGCGGCTGCAGCCGCGCGATGGCGGTGCCTGTCCGGCAGTCGATCACATCGGCAAAGCGGCCCGGGCGCCGGGCAAAGGCAACGGCCTCCGGCCGGACCGGGTGCGCGGCAGCAGCATGGCCGCGGCCGGGCAGCGGGTGGCGGAAGAGGATTTTGCCTTCACGTGTGAGGCCCGCGAGGAAGAAGCCGCCGCCAGCATCTTTGCCCGCCGACAGGAAAGCTGGGCTGCCAGCGCTGGCCCAGGTGGCTTGCGGAGCGAGGCCCGTGGCCAGCAGCCCGGCCAGAAATCCGCGGCGGCAGGTCATGCCGTGTCCCTTTCCCTTAGTCGCCGTCGAGCGCGTTGAAGCCGGCCGCGACGCCCAGGGCGGGGCCGAGGTCTTCGCTTATCAGAGCGCGCAGGTCCTTGATCTCCTGGCGCAGCGACTCGATGCGGAAGCGGCTGGCGGGATCCGCCACACCGGCGAACACCGGATCGTCGAGGGACTCGGCCTTGGCACGCGCCTTGGCAAAGCCCCCAGTGATCTTGGCCTGCAGGTCCTCATTGCCGCCCGCAAGCGCCACTGCCAGCGGCTCCAGCGCGGTCAGCGACACCAGCACATGGCGCAGACTGCGGCCGGAGCGGCGGGCCTCGGCGCGGTTGGGGCGGGGTTTGTCAAACGTGCCCAGCGGACGGCCCAGGCGCATGTCGTCCATCACCTGCAGGCCGGTGGTCAGAGCCTTGAACAGTTCCTGGGTGATCTCGTCTTCGCTCTGATAGCGGCTGCCCGGCGCGCGCAGTTCGGCGGCGTAGTTTTGCTTCCAATCGGCGCTGATGGCTTGGGTGGTGGCCGCGATGTCTGCACTGATGGCGCGGGTCAGGGCGCAGCGGTAGTCTGCGCTGCCGGCGGTGGAGAGCTGCGGGTCATAGAGCAGGTATTCCAGCGCGTAGAAGCCGCGGGCAGCGATGGAGTAGCTGGCGAATTTGGCGGGGTCAGCGACGCCGGGGTCTTCGCTGCGGATCAGGTTGCCAAGCGCCTTGGGTGTCTTGCCGCGGCTGTCAGGCCAGAAGGCCAACGCGAAGGCGCGGCTGTCTGTTTCAGTCGGGCCAAAGCGGTAATGGCTGGCGGCGATCCAGGCGTCGAAGGCCTCCCCGTAAGCCGTGCGCAGGGGGTCGGATTGCCCTTCACAGTCTGCCTGCGCCGCCTCGGCGAGGGACTGGCTGTCCTGCGCCAGGTCCTCAAACGCCGGGAGGATCAGCTGATCGGTGATGCTGCCGGACATCTCCGATGCCGCGGCGGGGGCGGCGGCAACGGCAAAGATCAGGGCAAGGGCGCGCATCAGAGGCTCTCCAGGAAGGAAATCAGCGCGGCGCGGTCCTGCGGCGGCAGCTTCACGACGCGGGCCTTGGCGGCCTCCGCTTCGCCGCCGTGCCACAGGATGGCCTCCAGCAGGGTGCGGGCGCGGCCGTCGTGCAGGAAGGTGGCGCGGGGCGAGACCTGCTGGGTGAGGCCGATCCCCCACAACGGCGCGGTGCGCCATTCGCGGCCCGTGGCGCGGGCCTCGGGGCGGTGGTCGGCGAGGCCTTCGCCCATGTCGTGCAGCAACAGGTCGGAATAGGGCCAGATCAGCTGGAAGCTCTGCTCCGGGCGGTCCTGCAGCCGGTGGGTCACGTATTTCGGCACATGGCAGTCGGTGCAGCCGCTGTCATAGAACACCTGCTTGCCGCGCAGCACCCGGGGATCGCCGGTGCCCCGGCGGGCTGGCACGCCCAGATTGCGGCTGTAGAAGGTGACCAGATCCATGTTGGGCTGGTCGATCTCGGTTTCACGGGAATCATCTCCGCCATGCGGCGCGGTTTGGCAGGCAGTTTGGAGATCCGTGCATTCACCGGCATGGGCCGGGAACAGCGGGGTGGAGATGCCGATGTCGCCGGAGAAGGCCCCGGCAGACTGCTGGTGGACAGTCGGGGCGCCGGCCTTGAGACCGAAGCGGCCCAGCATGATGCGGTTGAACTCCGGCGACCAAACCAGATTGGCACGGCCGGAAATGCCGTCGCCGTTGGCGTCCTCCTCATCCGCGTGGGTGAGGATGTCCGCGGCAGGGATCGCTTCCAGCAGCCCGAGGCCGATCATCGGCGGCGCAACGCGGGGGCTGAGCATGGCGCCGCCGGCCAGCGGGCCGTAACCGAGGTTTGCGGCGGTGTAGCTTGGGCGGCGCAGGGTGGCGGTCTCGCCGCCGTTCAAGGCGATCTCGAATTCCTCGTACTCCACCTGCAGCTTGTATTCCGGGGCGATGCCGGGGGCGGAGAAATCCTGCAGCTGGCTGCCGTAGTTCGGGTCGGGCGCGGTGCCGATGTAGTCGCTGACCTGCTGCAGCTCCGGCGGCACCGGGCCGGGGACAGAGACGCGCAGGAACATGGTCGTTGAACTGTAATCCGGCTGCTCCGGCACATGGCCGCGGCCGTCCTTCAGGTGGCAGCGCTGGCAGGAGCGGGCGTTGTAGAGCGGGCCGAGCCCGTCGGACGCCTTGGTGGAGGCAGGCGAAAACACCCAGATCTTCTTGAACAGCCCGTTGCCGAGCTTGAATTCCAGCTCCTGCTCGAAGCTGAGATTGGCGGAGTGCTGGGAAAACGCCTCGTCATCTGTCCGGGCGCGCACCGTGGCGGCACCTGCGGGCAGGTCCTCGTATGGTTCAGGTGCGGAGAAATCCGTGGCGGGGGCCGTGACGGCGCCGATCCGGGCGCGTTCGGCATCCGTGCGGGGAAGGGGGGAGAGGTGCGGGTCTGCCTGGTACCGGCTGGCCAGGTCCAGCGCCGCAAGGGGAGTGGCCGCCGCAAGCGCGGCAGCCAGGGCAATGTTAGTCTTCAACCTCTGCCATCTTGGTGGCGTTGAGCTGGGCATAGTTTTCGGCACCGATCCGGTCATGCAGTTCAAGCTGCGTTTCGAGGAAATCGATATGGCCTTCTTCGTCCGCCATCAGCTCTTCAAACAGCTTTTGTGAAACATAGTCGCCCGCCTTGTTGCAGGCGTCGCGGGCTTCCTTGTAGAGCTCACGGGCATCCACTTCGGCGGCAAGGTCGCATTCGAGAGTTTCTTTCGGGGTCTGTCCGATCCGCAGCGGGTCGAGTTTCTGCAGGTTCGGGTGGCCGCCGAGGAACAAAATCCTTTCAATCAATTTATCCGCGTGCTCCATCTCCTCGATGGATTCCTCGCGGCTTTTCTTGGCCATGCTGCCCAGGCCCCAATCTTCCTGCATCCGGTAGTGCAGCCAGTACTGGCTGACTGCCGTCAGCTCATGGCGCAGCGCTTTATTGAGATAGTCGATAACCTTGGCGTTGCCCTTCATTACTTTTCTCCCGAATTGATGCTGCGCGTAAATTCGTAAGCTGCGCAGGTACTTCCAGCTTACTGCTGGAACGCATCGTGTCGAGGAAAAGCGGCATGCAGCCGCCGCAGTCAGCGGCTTTCCCCAGGGCGTGATAGATCTTGCCAGGGGTGATAATCGTTTCCGGATCGGCATTTCGCATCCAGTCGATGGCGGCGCGGATGTCGTAGTCCGATATGTTCGTGCAGTGGCAAACGATCATGCTGCTTGCGTCCTTGCCCGGTGGCGCGAAAGGCCAAGTGATTCCGTTGGGAAATATATCTGACAGATTTGCTGGGGTTTCAAGGGTTAACCAGAGTAAAATGCTTGGGATTGCAGCGTGAGGCGGCAACTCGCCTGAAAAAGAGGGGACGCAAGCTGCGGCCCCGAGTGTGGTGCTGTTCAGGGGATGCCCGGCCTCGGCGAGGGAAAGCTCTGGCGTTAAGCGGGATGGGCAGGTTCACACCTGGCACGGTGCTTTTGGTGCCGGCCTTGCCGGCGCGGCCCGGGACGCCGAAAGAGAAATCCCGGGCCAGGGGAGGGTTTGCGGACAGCAAGGCCGTGGCGCTGAGGGGCAGCGCTGCGGGCGTTTTGATTTTCATGGAGGGGCTATTCGAAGTGGGGGAGCCTCGCTGCAGTCCGCTGGCTGGCTCCCCCGGTTCTTCGGATCGTCTGATTATTTGGCTGAGGACTTAGTTGAAGACCGCAGAGGGGTTGTCGAGGCTGTCGGAGCCTTCGATGGCAACGCCGTCCAGGTCCAGCGTGGTCACGATGCGCTCGATCGAGCGGGTCTGGCCGATCAGCCCGTTCACGCCGCCCATCACCAGTGCTTCGCCGGCTTTGTTGCCTTGGGCCAGCATCTGGTCATAGGAGAAGCCAGCCTCAGCCGCGGTCTTGATGCGGCCAAGCGCCAGCATAGTGTCCGACAGCTTGCCGCGCATCTCGGCGTCCAGATCCGCGTCCTTGGCGGCCACCAGATCCGAAAGCGACGGACCGGAGACCAGCGCGCCGTTCACCCGGACATATTCGCCCAGATAGACGTTCTGCACGCCCAGCCCGTCGTAGTAGTGGCTGTTGTGGGTGTTGTCGGAGAAGCAGTCGTGCTCTTCCTCCGGGTCGTTCAGCATCAGGCCCAGACGCATCCGCTCCCCTGCCTGCTCGCCGTAGGACAGTGAGCCCATGCCGGTCAGTATCGCGGTGATGCCGGCGTTTTCATCGGCCAGCAGGGCGGTGCGGGCCTCGCCCTCGGCGCCCCATTGGGAAGCCATCCACTCCAGGTCGGAGATCAGCAGGTCGGTGGCGGCCTGCAGGTATTCGCCGCGGCGTTCGCAGTTGCCGCCGGTGCAGGTGTCGCCTGCCGCATAGTCGGTCCAGGGGCGGTCGCCCGCGCCGTGCTCCGTGCCCTTCAGATCCTGGCCCCAGAGCAGGAATTCGATGGCGTGGTAGCCGGTGGCGACGTTGGCTTCCACACCGTCGGCCTCATGCAGGGCGCCCTCCAGCAGTTCCGGGGTGATTTTGGCGGCGTCGACCGCCTTGCCCGACAGCTCGAAGCTGGGGGTGGCGATCACGTTCAGCGCCGCTAGGGTGTTTTCCTCGGCCGGCCCGCCATAGGAGGCGTCGACATAGTCGATCAGGCCCTCGTCCAGCGGCCAGGCGTTCACCTTGCCTTCCCAGTCGTCGACGATGGCGTTGCCGAAACGGAACACCTCGGACTGCTGGTAGGGAACGCGGGCAGCGATCCAGGCGGCGCGGGCGGCTTCCAGGGTTTCCGCCGACGGCTGTGCAACCAGCGCGTCCACGGCGGCCTTCAGCACCTGCGCGGTGGCGAGGCTGTCCTGATACTTGGCCTCGGCGATGTTGGCGTAGTTGGTCAGCACCGCGGATTTGTCAGCGGCCAGCGCGGCGGAGGCGCCAAAGGTCAGACCGGCCAGAGCCGTGCCTGCGAGAAACAGGGATTTCATGATATGCGTCCTTGGGTTTTGTGGCTTCAATGAAGGGTGGCAGCGGCTGGCCGTGCCGGTTGCGGCGGCGGCTGAACGCCCATGATCTGCTGCAGCAGCAGGCCGCAGTCAGAGGCGAGCCGGGTCAGCTCCTGCGCCTTGCGCGGGGTGACAATCAGCGAGGCGAGGATGTGCGCGTCGTCCTGCTGCCCCTCGGCGGCGGAGGCCAGCAGGTTGGCAAAACAGTTCTCATCCGCGCCGAGGCACTTGCAGGTCATGCCGTGGCGCACCAGCGGGCGGCGGCCGTGGGCGGCGCAGAAGTTGCAGAGATAGCCAAAGGCCTCGAACGCGGCTTCGGCCATTTCCGGGCCGAAGTTGACCTCAAAGTCGCGGCGCATCTGCTCGCGGGTCTCAGCGCCGGAAAACCAATGGCGCAGGTAGATCACCGCGCCGGCTTCAAGCGGCGGCAGATCGGACAGAGTGCCGACGGTGACGCCGCCGCGGGGCGTTGGGGTCTCGGGGCTCATCGCCGTCTGCTCACTTGGTCAGGATCAGCTTGCCTGCGCGGGTGATGCGCAGCGAATAGATCTGGCCGTTCAGCAGGATGCGGGCCTGCACGCCGCCGCGGGTCAGGTCCTCGGCGTGGTAGGTGGGGAAAACTTCGGTGGTTGCGGTGGTGGGCACCGGCTTGGAGGCAATCTGGTTCATGACTTTCGCCCATTGCTGAATTCCGCCCTGTCCAGAAGCCATTCCAGACAAAAGCCGGACAGAGCGCCGGACGACGCAAAGACCTGCGGCCACAGGTGGCGCATGTCCTCCGGTTCCAGCTCCTTGACTTGAGGGCCGCGGGGGCGGCTGTCTCCGTTCGGCATGGGGGCGATCTCGGTTGATGACACGTCACTCGGGCTCGCCTGATCCGAGTCAGGCTGGCTGGAATGCCGTATTCCTGAATTAATTGCTCAGGTATGTCAATCCGAGTTTTTTAGTAAGAATTAATTCTTGTGCAAACGCAACGGGATGGGCCCAACAGAAAGGGCCGCCCGGTGGGCGGCCCTCTGCAAATTCAGTTGTGGCAGCCTCAGCTGCGGGTGCCGGAGAAGCGTGCCTGCCAGTCTTCGCGCTGCTCGTCGGTGATCTTGGCGAACAGCACCTCCGGCACGGTGAAGCCGTGGCCCGCGGGCAGGGCGGAGAGCGCTGCCGCCACATCCTCGGGCCAGCTGCGGTCGTCAGAGTTCAGCGCCGCCATCAGCGTGTCGGTGGCGTGCGGGATGAAGGGCGCGGACAGCACTGCATAAAGGCGGATCAGGTTCAGGCCAAGACGCACCTGAGCGGCGGCGCGCTCGGGGTCTTCCTTGAACACCGACCAGGGGGCGGCGGACTGCAGGTATTCGTTGCCGGCAACCCAGATCGCCCGCAGCTCTTGCGCCGACTTTCGGACCTCCATCGCCTCCATGTGGCCCTCATAGGCGCGGATGCGGGTGGTCAGCTCGTCGATCAGCGCCGCTTCCTGCGCGCCGTATTCGCCGCCCTCGGGAACCTGCTCGCCGAACTTGGAGCGGCAGAACTTGGTGATGCGGCTGACAAAGTTGCCCAGCACGTCCGCCAGGTCCTTGTTCACCGACTGCTGGAAGTTCTCCCAGGTGAATTCGGAATCGCTGCTTTCCGGCGCGTGGGACAACAGCCACCAGCGCCAGTAATCGGCGGGCAGGATCTCCAGCGCCTGGTCCATGAACACGCCGCGGCCCTGCGAGGTGGAGAACTGGCCGCCGTCATAGTTCAGGTAGTTAAAGGATTTCAGGTGGTCGACCATCTTCCACGGCTCGCCGGAGCCAAGGATGGTGGCCGGGAACGACAGGGTGTGGAAGGGGACGTTGTCCTTGCCCATGAACTGGACGTATTTGACGTCCTCCGCGCCCTTGTCGGTGCGCCACCAGCGCTGCCAATCAGCATCCGTTTTGCCGTTGGCCTCGGCCCATTCGGCGGCGCAGGCGATGTATTCGATCGGCGCGTCGAACCAGACGTAGAAGACCTTACCTTCCATGCCCGGCCAGTCCTCGTCGCCTTTCTTAACCGGCACACCCCAGTCCAGGTCGCGGGTGATGCCGCGGTCCTGCAGGCCGTCGCCGTCATGCAGCCACTTCTTGGCGATCGAGGTGGTCAGGACCGGCCAGTCCTTCTTGGAGTCGATCCAGGCGTCCAGCTGGTCCTTCAGCTGCGACTGGCACAGGTACAGGTGCTTGGTCTCGCGCACTTCCAGATCGGTGGAGCCGGACACGGCGGAGCGCGGGTTGATCAGGTCGGTCGGGTCCAGCTGCTTGGTGCATTCCTCGCACTGGTCGCCGCGGGCGCGCTCATAGCCGCAGTTGGGGCAGGTGCCCTCGATATAACGGTCGGGCAGGAAGCGGCCGTCGGCATTGGAATAGACCTGTTTCTCGGTCACTTCGCGGATCAGGCCGGCCTCGGCCAGCTTGCCTGCGAAATGCTGGGTCAGCGCATGGTTCTGCGGGCTGGAGGAGCGGCCGAAGTGGTCGAACGACAGGGCAAAGCCCTTGGCGATCTCCGACTGGATGCCATGCATCTCGGCGCAGTATTCCGCAACCGGCTTGTCCGCCTTGGCGGCGGCCAGCTCAGCCGGGGTGCCGTGCTCGTCGGTGGCGCAGAGGAACATCACCTCATTGCCGCGTCCGCGCTGGAACCGGGCGTAAAGGTCGGCAGGCAGCTGCGAGCCCACCAGGTTGCCCAGATGCTTGATCCCGTTGATGTAGGGGATCGCCGAAGTGATCAGAATGCGTGCCATGCCATCCATCCAGGTAATGCGTCAAAGGCCCGTCTAGCCTATGCGGCGGGCGGCGGAAACCCCGCCTGCGGAATTCGGCAGAAATAAGGGGCGCAGGCACAGTTCGCGCTTGATCTGCAATCGGGGCTGACGCACTCAATGGTTGCGAAACTCTATTTGAAACCCTTGAAAGTTCACGAGGGCGTTACCATATCGACTGTATACCAATGCATACAATAATGAGGCATTTCATCGGTGTTTGACTTTCTGCTTGATGGCGCCTTTGCGCCGTTTTCCCTTGCGCTTGCCCTGCTGGGCGGTCTGGCGGTTCTGGAGCTGCTGGCGCTTCTGCTGGGCGGCAGCCTGATCGGCAGTGATGGCGACGCAGGGCTAGATGCGGCGGATGGTGCAGACATCGGCGGCTTCCCAGATGCCGCCGACCTGGGCGATCTGGGCGACGTTGATCTGGCGGATCTGGACGGTGCGGACACCGCGGACAGTGCCGGGGCGGCGGACGCTTCGGGCAGCCTGGCGTCCTGGCTGGGGCTGGGACGGATGCCGGCGCTGATCTGGCTGGCGGCTCTGCTGATGGGCTTTGGCCTGTCCGGCATCGGCTTGCAGATGGTGCTGAAGTCCTATCTGGGCTTTGCCGCGCCTGCCTGGATGCCGGGCCTGCCGGCGGGGGCCTTTGGCCTGTGGTTTGCGCGCGGCTTTGGCGGTGTGTTCGCCCGGCTGCTGCCGCAGACCGAGACCGAAGCGCTGTCGGAGCGCAGCCTGGGCCGCCGCCGCGGTGTGATCACCCAAGGCACCGCTGCGCAAGGCAGGCCGGCCGAGGTGCGGGTCACCGATGGTTATGGCAATGCCCATTACCTGCGCGCCGAGCCCTTTCAGGCGGGCGAGGAGCTGGCCCAGGGCACCGAAGTGCTGGTGATGCGCGACCGCCGCAAGGACCGGTACGTGCTGATCCCGCTGTCCGAGTGACCTGCCGGACTGACCCGTCCGAATGACCTGCCGGGCGGGCCTGCCCGGAAAACTGAAACCAATAAACTCTGACTTTTTTCTCCAAGGAGGTATTCCGCATGGAATTTCAATTCATGCTCATTGTCGTGGTGAGCGCTCTTGTTTTTCTTCTGGTCTTTGGCCTGGTTCTGGGCCGGCTTTACCGGCGGGCCACCCGCGAAATCAGCCTGGTCAAGACCGGGGCGGGCGGCAAGAAGGTGATCATGGACGGGGGCACGATCATCGTGCCGCTGCTGCATGAGGTAAGCCCGGTCAACATGAAGACCCTGCGCCTTGAGGTGAAGCGCGACGGCGACGCGGCGCTGATCACCCAGGACCGGATGCGGGTGGACGTGGGCGTCGAGTTCTATGTCTCGGTCATGGCGACCGCCGAGGGCATCGCCCGCGCCGCGCAGACCCTGGGCGACCGGACCTTTGACGTCGAGCAGCTGCGCGAGATGATCGAAGGCAAGCTGATTGACGGTTTGCGGGCGGTGGCCGCGCAGATGACCATGGACGGGCTGCACGAAAACCGTGCCGATTTTGTCCAGGAGGTGCAGAATGCGGTGTCCGAGGACCTGCTGAAAAACGGCCTGTCGCTGGAATCCGTCTC
Organism: Leisingera coralii; assembly: GCF_049056525.1. Classification (NCBI taxonomy): domain Bacteria; kingdom Pseudomonadati; phylum Pseudomonadota; class Alphaproteobacteria; order Rhodobacterales; family Roseobacteraceae; genus Leisingera; species Leisingera coralii. The sequence continues at coordinate 55,551 of NZ_JBHUPT010000023.1, forward strand.
GCTGACCGCGCTGGACCAGACCCCGTTTGAGGCGCTGGACGAAAACAACGCCTTTAACGCCGTCGGTATGCGCAAGCTGGCCGAGGTGATTGCGGTCTCCAAGAAAGAACGCGCGCAGATCGACGCCGAGGCCGAAGTGGCCGTGCGCCGGGCTGCAATGGAGGCGGAACGCCAGCGTCTGGCCATCGAGCAGGACGAGGAGCAGGCCAAGATCGAGCAGGCCAAGCAGATCGAGACTATGAAGGCCGCGCAGGAGGCCGAGGTCGCCCAGCGGCGCGAGGACTCGATGCGTGAAACCGAACGGGCGCGGATTGCCCGGGAGGAAGCCATCCGCTCGGCCGAGATCACCCGCGAGGCCAAGATCCGCGATGCCGAGATCGCCAAGGAGCGCGCGGTCCGCGAGGCAGAAATCGCCAAGGAGCGCGAGCTGGAAGTGGCCGAGCAGGAGCGCCAGATCATCATCGCGCAGAAGTCCGAGGAAGAGAGCCGGGCGCGTGCCTCTGCCGACCTGGCACGGGCTGAGGCGACCAAGGCGACCGAAGCGGTGGCAACCGCCCGCGAAGTGGCCGAGGCCGAGCGTCAGAAGCAGATCACGCTGATCGAGGCCACCCGCGAGGCGGAGCGCCAGGCGACCGGCATCCGTCTGGCCGCCCAGGCCGAGAAGGAAGCCGCCGCCGACCGCGCCGAAGCGCGGCGTGAGGAGGCGCAGGCCGAGGCGGACGCGCTGAACATCCGCGCCGAGGCCAAGAAGAACGACATGCTGGCCGAAGCCGAGGGCAAGCGCGCAATTGTCGAGGCGGAGAATGCGCTGTCGGGCGAACTGATCCGGATGAAGATCGACATGGCCCGGATCGAGGCGATGCCTGCAATCATCACCGAGATGGTGAAGCCGGCCGAGAAGATCGACTCGATCAAGATCCACCAGGTGAGCGGCATCGGCGCCGGTGCGCCCTACAGCGCGGCGGGGGCCGGGGCTGGCGCGGACAAGCCGGTGGTGAACCAGGCGCTGGATTCGATCATGGGCATGGCGGTGCAGATGCCCGCGCTGAAGAAACTGGGCGAGGAGCTGGGGCTGTCGATGGAAAACGGCGTCAGCGGCGTCGCCAGCCAGGCGCTGGGCGTGGAGCCGGAGGCCGTGGAGCCGCAAGCGGCCGAAGCCATCGGCGCGCCGCGGCTGAACGGCGCCGCGGTGGAAGAGGCCGGCGAGGAAGAAACCGCAGCCGCGCAGAGCTGATTGCGGGTATCCCAAAAGCTAAAAAAGGGGGCGGCGTTTTCCGTCCCCTTTTTTCATGCGTAAACAAATCTTTAAACGGTCAGAAATGCTGCCGGAATGTTTCGCGCGCGAAACATTTGGACAGAGGTGCTGACCTGTTTTACCGCCGTTCGCGCGTCCGTTTCAGCAGGCGGCCGATGGTGAAAGAGGTGCGCGGCGCATAGACGTAGCTGGTGCGCTCTTCCGGGGTCGCCCGGACTTTCATCCGGCTGAGGCCGAACACGATCAGCAGCACATGGCCGCCGGCGACATAGGCAAACAGCGCGGGCGGACCGTAGGCATCGATCAGCGACGAGGAGACATAGGGCGAGGCGATGGCGCCAAGCGCATACCAGAACATCAGCGCCGCCGACAGCTCGACCCGCTCGGCGGAGGTAGCAAAGTCATTGGCGTGCGCGGCTGAGACCGAGAAGATCGGGAAGGTGGTGAAGCCGAAGAACCCCGCGGCCAGCATCACGCCGATTGTGCCGCTGCCGCTGGCTGCCATGGTGATGGCGCAGCTGAGGATGGCGGCCCCCGACAGCCAGATCAGCACCCAGCGGCGGTCGTATTTGTCGGCCAGCCAGCCCATCGGGTACTGCGCCAGCGCCCCGCCCAGCACGAAGGAGGCGAGGAAGAAGGCGATCTGATCGATGGCGAGGCCGACTTCCTGGCCGTAGACCGGGCCGACCATGCGGAAGGAGGCGGAACTGAGCGCGGCGACGATCACGCCCGCCACGCCCAGCGGCGAGCAGCGCCAGGCCAGTTTGGGGCGCAGGCGGGGGGCGTCGGGGGTTTCCGGCTGGTTGGCCTTGGTCAGGGTCAGCGGCAGCAGCGCCGCGCAGCACAGCAGCGCCAGCAGGTTGTAGGAGACATAGGCCGCGGGCGGCAGCACCGCGATGATCAGCTGCGCCGCCAGCGAGGCGCTCATATCGGCAATCCGGTAGGTGCCCATGGCCCGGCCGCGGTTCTCGTTGGTGACCTTGGCGTTGAGCCAGGCTTCGATCACCGTGTAACAGCCTGCCACGCAGAGGCCGGAGGCGATCCGCATCGCCGCCCAGGCATAGGGGTTGTTGGTCAGCGTATGCCCCAGCAGCCCCATGGCGCCCAGCGCGGTGCAGACTGCAAAGGCGCGGGCGTGGCCGACATTGCCCATCAGCCGCGGCGCCCACCAGCAGCCGATGAAGAAGCCGAAGAAATGGGCTGAGCCGAGCAGACCGATCTGCTCCTTGCTGAAATTCAGCGTCAGGCCGGAGATGGCATCGAGCGGGCCGACGCCTCCGGTCGACAGCTGCAGCAGGATGACGGAAAGGAACAGGGCGGCAAATGAGATGATCAGGCGCATAACGGCCCGACCATGACAGGCTGAGGCGGCATTGCCAGCCGGTTTCCGCCAAACCCGTGTCGTATTTTTGCGCGCCGGTGCTTTTCGGCACCCCGGCAGCGGGGTCAGCGGGCCTGCCGGATGCGGGCCCTGACCGCGAGGCTCACCCGGTCGGCGACCAGATTGGCGTATCCGGTGGCGCCAAAGGCCGCGCGGCTGAGATGGCCGGAAAGATGCACGTCCAGTTCCCGCAGGTCGTCCGGCGCGGTGCCGGGGCGGCGGTAGAGCGCGGCCTGCAGGGTGATCGGCCGGGTGGTGCCGCGCAGGGTGAGATCGCCGGTGATCTGCGCGCCGCCGGACAGCCGCCCGCCGGGCCCGAGGCGGATCCGGGTGGAGCGGAAGCGGATCTCCGGGAACCGGGCGGTGTCCAGAATGCCCGGGCTTTTCAGCGCTTCGGTGGCAAAGATCAGCCCGGTCCGGGCGCGCCGCGCGTCGAGGGTGATGTCGGCCTGGCTGCGGGCCAGGTTCTGCGGGTCGATGCGGATGCGGGCCGCGTGGACCGGCATCCGGCCCTGCTGGGGCTGGCCGTTGAGCAGGAAGATGAAGCGGACGTCGGTGGCCTCCGGGATCAGGCGGTACGGCAGCGGTGCTGCCATGAGCGCCTGCGGCGCCAGCAGCACGGCGCTGAGGGTGGCCAGCAGGCGGCGGCGCTGTATCCGGGCAGGCGGTCTCCGGGCTGTTTGCATGCGGCTTTCCCAATCCGTTTTGCGGGCTGCCGTCTGAGCTTATCCGGGTTTTCCGAAGGCGGGGGCTCACTTTCCCGCGTGCATCCGTGAAGGTCTTGGCCCTTTCGCAAAGCTGCGGCGGGCTCCCGCCAGGCGCCGGCTTTTTGGCAAAAGCCATTGCCTGTTGGGCCCGGCACCGGGCTGTGCCCGGTGCCGGGCCCAAAGCCGCTAAGGCGGTGCTGGCGCAGCCAGGGCCGCCTGCGGGTGCGGGAGGGCACTGGTCTGCTCATCGGCCTGGCCGTGGGGCAGAGCTTGGGGCAGGCCTTGGGCGGTCAGGGCAGGATCCGTGGCTGCCGGGGACGCCGGAACAGCCCGCAGCGCACCGCCGGCGGCGGCCTGGAGGACCAGCCAGCTGCAGGGCGGCAGGGTGCGGGCGCGCAGGCGCTGCAGGCTCCAGCAGCTTTGGCTGCCTGCGCTGTCATCACAGGCCAAGCGGTTATGGGCCGCGCGGTGGTGGGCGGGGGCCAGGTGCCAGCGGCTTTCGATGCCCTGGGCGCCGCCCTGGCCGGGCGTCAGCAGCAGGCCCAGCGGCGCCGGGCCGAAGCGCCCGCCGGCCTCCGCCGCCAGGTGCAGCCGCCGCACCGGGGTCATGGCGGGCGGCTCGGACAGTTCGGCCACCACCAGCGCCGCCGCGCCGCTGCGCAGGGCTTCCTCCATGGCCCAGAGCTGATCCTCTGTCCGGGCGGCCTGCACGAACAGGAAACGGGCGGGGCTGGCGCAGGCGGCCAGCCCGTCCGGGTTCAGCTGGCGGCCGCCCCGCGGCGGGGACAGCCACAGCACCGGTCCCGTGGCGGCGGCGGCGAGCCAGAGCGCAAAGCGGTGGCGGGCGGGGCCGCAGGCCTCATGCGTGCGGCCGTGTTCCAGGGCAATCCCCTCCATCAGGGGCAGTGCCGGGCGGGGGCTGTGGCGGCGGCGGTTGAGCAGGTGAGTCGGCATGGGGGAAATGTAGCATGTTCGCTATTTGTTCTCAATTGGCGGATCCGCGGGACAGAGGCTCTCCCGCCCGGACCCGCGCCTCCGCGGGAGGCGCTGTTCCGGTTGGGCCGGGCGCCGCGCGATGCGCGGCGCGGCAGCGCTTGCGGCAGGCCGGTTCAGACCCTGTCAGGCCGGGGCGAGCGCGTCTTCCTGCGTCTGGAAGAACTCAGTCCTTGCATGGGTCTCGATCCAGGGTTTGGGGCGCGCAGCGCTGCAGCAGGCTGAAGCGGAAATCCGGCAGCACCTCCGGCAGGGGCTGTTCAACGCTGTCAGCCGGGTGCGGGTCGTGATCGCCGTGAAGCGCGATCACCGGGCAGCGGATCCTGGCCGCGTCCCGCAACAGCGCGCCGGAGCGGCGCAGCGCCGCAGCCTCGGCCCGGACGCTTTCGAAAATCCTGCGGTCAAAGGAGGGGCGCGGAGGCCGCAGATCCGGCAGCAGCAAATACCCCCTCCGCCTTGTCCCGCAGCTGCACCGCGCGGGCCAGCCCTGTTGCCGTCTCCATGCCGGAGCCGCCAGCAGACAGGCCAGCCAGGCACCTCAGGAAAAGCTGATCAGAACCGCGGGGCCTGCGCAGGCCGCCTCCAGCTGGAGCCGCAATTCGGAGATTTGGCCGCCCACGGAGGCCCCGGACGGCCAGGGTTCCAGCACGTCATAGCCGCGCGCGGCCAGCTCTTGCGCCACCGGGGCTCCCCCGTCGGCGGCGCCCGGGCCGCAGTGCAGAACGGCAGCGGTGAACGGCGGGGCGCCGGGCCGCCGGGGGAAAGGCGCGGCGGGCTGCATTCTGCAACTCCTTGCGCAGCTCAGCCTTCGCGCGGCACCACCGGACCGCCTTGTTTGGCCCATTCGGTGAAGCCGCCCTCCAGATGCACCACCGGTTTCAGCCCCATCTCCATCGCTGCCTTGGCACTCAGTGCCGAGCGCCAGGCGCTGGCGCAATAGAACACATAGGTCTTGTCCTGGTTGAACACCGGCTTGTGATAGGGGCTGTCCGGGTCGATCCAGAACTCCAGCATCCCGCGGGGGCAGGAAAACGCGCCGGGGATCATGCCGCTGCGCTGCAGTTCGCGGATGTCGCGCAGGTCGATGAAGACGTAATTCTCGTCGAGCACCTTCTGCTTGGCGTCCTCCACGCTCATGGTGTCCACAAGGCTGTTTGCCTCGGCCAGCAGCGCCTTGACTCCCTTGGTGATGGTCTGCGGCATTCCGCGTTCTCCCGTTGTCTTACAGGAGACAGGCTGCAGAGTTTTGCGCCCGGGTGCAAGCCGCCGGGGGCTGCTCAATGCATCTGCTGCTCGTCAAACGCTGTAATGCCACCGCCGCCGGCGAGCCAGGCATCCATCCCGCCCTCCAGAAAGAAAACCTGCCGCAACCCCATATGCTTTGCGCTTTGGGCTGCCTGAGAGGCGTGCAAGCCATTGCCGCAGCAGAAAACAAAAACCTTCCTATTGGCAGGGGCGGAGCCGCTGATGGGGCTATCGGGATCGATCCACAGATCCATGAGCCCATGGGGGCAGGGAAAAGCCCCGGGAATGAGACCCGTTCTTTTCATTTCCCACGTCATGCGCAGGTCAACAAAGACAGCGCCGCCGCGGGCATGGACCCTGCGTGCTTCTGCGGGCGACAACCGCGGCAGCGGCGCCTCTGCTTCAATGGCGGGACCACCGCCGTTTTCAAACACTGTAATCGTCATAAGCCACCTCTTGTTTTGCAATTTGCGGCAAATTTGAGTGTATCACATTTGAGGCGAATCATTCTCAGGTTGTTTTTGAATGGTTAATGCCGGTCCGCCGGCAGGACGCAGCGGCTTGCACTTGCTGTCCTGCTGGTTAGGGTCGCAGGCAAATCCGCAGCAGGGGGCAAGTGATATGAAAATGAACCCGTTGGGCCGCACCGGCATCGAGGTCTCCGAACTCTGCCTGGGCACGATGACCTTTGGCACCCAGACGCCGGAGGCGGAAGCCCATGCGCAGATCGGCATGGCGCTGGCCGCAGGCGTGAACTTTGTCGACACCGCCGAGATGTACCCGGTGAACCCGGTCAGTGCAGAGACAATCGGCAACAGCGAACGCATCATCGGCAACTGGAACGCCAGCACCGGGCGGCGCGGCGATTACATCCTGGCGACCAAGCACTCGGGCGAGGGGATGCGGCATGTGCGGGACGGGGCGCCGATTTCGTCGAAGACCATTGCGCCCACCATCGAGGCGTCGCTGAAGCGGCTGCAAACAGACTATATCGACCTCTACCAGTTCCACTGGCCGAACCGGGGCAGCTACATGTTCCGGCAGAACTGGAGCTATGACCCCTCGGGCCAGAACCGCGAGGAGGTGCTGGCCAATATGGAGGACTGCCTGGAGGCGCTGCAGCGCGAGGTGGAGCGCGGCACGATCCGCGCCTTTGGCCTGTCGAACGAAAGCGCCTGGGGCACCGCGCAGTGGCTGCGGATCGCGGAAGAGCGCGGCTGGCCGCGGGTGGCCTCGATCCAGAACGAATACTCGCTGGTCTGCCGGATGTTTGACACCGACCTGGCGGAACTGAGCGTGAACGAGGATGTGGGCCTGATGGCGTTCTCACCGCTGGGCACCGGGCTTCTGACCGGCAAGTATCAGGACGGGGCGGTGCCGGAGGGGTCGCGCAAGTCGATCAATCCTGAGCTGGGCGGGCGCCACTCGCCGCGGGTCTATGATGCGGTGGCGGCCTATCTGGAGATCGCCAAGCGGCACGGGCTGGATCCGGTGCATATGGCGCTGGCCTGGTGCCGGACGCGGCCGTTCATGGCCTCGGCGATTTTTGGTGCGACGCATCTGCCGCAGCTGGAGCATCTGCTGAAGTCGGTGGAGGTGGAACTGAGCCAGGAGGTGCTGGACGAGATCAACGCCGCCCACCGGATGCACCCGATGCCCTATTGACGCGAGCGGAGGAGGGGGCGCTGCCCCCTCTTGCGCTTGAGGCGCAATTCACCCCCGGGATATTTTCAGCCAGATGAATGGGATCCCGCCGGGGTCAATGCGCGGTGGGGCGCGCCTGTTCCTGGCGCAGGTCGCGGGCGGAGGTGCCGTGGGCGGTGCGGAAGGCGCGGGCGAAGCTCGATTGCGAGGTGAAGCCGGTGGCCATCGCCACCTCCATCAGCGGCATGTTGGTGTCGGTGACCAGGCGGCGGGCCTCGGCCAGGCGCAGCTGCAGGTAGTGGTCCTGCGGCGTCGTGTTCAGGCGCAGGCGGAACTGCTGCTGCAGGCTGCGCGGGCTGGTGCCCAGCGTCTCGGCAATGGCGCTGAGCGGCAGCGGCTCGTCCAGCGCCGCCTCCATCAGCGCGTTGGCCTTGGCGGTCAGCGCATTGTGCTTGTGGCCGCCCAGCCGGCTTTGCGGGCGCGGCGCGGCGGCGGGGCCGTCGTAGAGGAACAGCCCGGCCACCCGGGCCGCAAAACCCGCCCCGTGGCGGGCGCCGATGATATGCAGCATCATCTCGATCGCAGGAGTGGCGCCGCCGGAGGTCAGGCGGGACTCAGAAACCGTGAAGCGGTCGTTGCGGGCGTCCACCTCCGGGAAGCGGGCGGCGAAGTTCTCCAGGTCTTCCCAGTGGGTGGTGGCGGGGTGTCCGTCCAGCAGCCCGGCCTCGGCCATCAGCCAGGGTCCGCCGTCGATGCCCGCAATCGTGGCGCCGGTGGCGGCAATGCGGCGCAGGCCTGCCAGCAGGCTGGGGGTGGCGTGGCGCGCGAGCTGGAAGCCGGCCACAACGATCAGCAGCTCGCAGCCCTCAAGCCTGGCCAAGGGAATGCTGGGCACGGTGAGGCCGCTGGTCAGCATCGGCGGTTCCGCCGTGGCGCTGACGTAATCCCAGTCGAAGGCCGCGCGGCCCGCCAGCCGGTTGGCGGCGCGCATCGGGTCCACGGCGGCCGCAAAGGACAGCGTGTTGCATTCATCCAGGACCAGCAGCGCGGTTTTCAGCGGCCGGTTCTCGGGCTGCAGAATGTTTTTTGCGGATTTCATCAACTTCGATTCGCCTGGTGTAAACTGTGCCGCAAAAGGCTGCGGCAGAGTCGCTGTCAGCGCAAATCAGAATCTGGGGAGGAGCCTGGGGATAACCTGAGGCAAAACCCTGTACATCGAAGGGAAAAGCAAAATGCCACTGGAAATGAACCGGGACGTCTTCATCACCTGTGCCGTGACCGGCTCTGGCGGCACCCAGGACCGCAGCCCGCATGTGCCGCGTTCGCCCAAGCAGATCGCCGACAGCGCCATCGCCGCGGCCAAGGCCGGGGCGGCCATCGTGCACTGCCATGTGCGCGATCCGGAGACCGGGGTGCCGTCGCGCCGGCTGGATCTCTACCGCGAGGTGACCGACCGGATCCGCGATGCCGATGTCGATGTGGTGCTGAACCTGACCGCGGGCATGGGCGGCGATATCGTCTTTGGCGGGGTTGAGAGCCCGTTTCCGGTAAATGAGGCCGGCACCGATATGATTGGCGCCACAGAGCGGGTTGCGCATATTGCCGAATGCCTGCCGGAAATCTGCACCCTGGACTGCGGCACCATGAACTTTGCCGAGGCCGATTACGTGATGACCAACACCCCCGGCGCGCTGCGGGCGATGGGGCAGATGATGACCGATCTGGGCGTGAAACCGGAGATCGAGGCGTTCGACACCGGCCACCTGTGGTTTGCCAAGCAACTGGTAAAAGAGGGAATTCTGGACAGTCCGGCGCTGGTGCAGCTGTGCATGGGGGTGCCGTGGGGCGCGCCGGATGACCTCAACACCTTCATGGCGATGGTCAACAACGTGCCGGATGACTGGACCTTCTCGGCCTTCTCGCTGGGGCGCAACCAGATGGCCTATGCCTCGGCGGCGGTGCTGGCGGGCGGCAATGTGCGGGTCGGGCTGGAGGACAACCTGTGGCTCGACAAGGGCGTGCTGGCCGAGAACTGGCAGCTGGTCGAGCGCGCCGGCACCATCGTGTCGAACATGGGTGCACGGGTGATCGGGCCGCAGGAAGTGCGCGAGAAGCTGGGGCTGACCAAGCGCGCTCCGGCGGCGAAGTAAGCGGAAAGGCGGGGGTGCGATGCGTGCACCCCCTGTACACCCCCTGTGCACCCCCTGTGCACCGGGTAGCGTAACATAGGGCCGCGGCCGGCCCTGGGTGGGCGTGCAAGCGCCCTCCCGTGGGGAGGGCCGGGCGCGGCCCGTGCTGCGCACGAGCCAGTAGAATTTCCGAAAGGACAGATCATGAAAACAGCAGCAATCATCGGCGGCGGGGTTATCGGCGGCGGCTGGGCCGCGCGGTTCCTCCTGAATGGCTGGAACGTGCGGGTGTTCGACCCGGACCCGGACGCGGAACGCAAGATCGGCGAGGTGCTGGGCAATGCGCGCCGCTCCTTGCCGGGCCTTGGCAATGTGGCGCTGCCTGCAGAAGGGCAGCTGTCGTTCCATGAGACCATTGCGGAGGCCGTGGACGGCGCCGAATGGGTGCAGGAAAGCGTGCCGGAGCGCCTGGACCTGAAGCAGAAGGTCTATGCCGAGCTGCAGGCCTATTGTGCGCCGGATGCGGTGATCGGCTCCTCCACCTCCGGCTTCAAGCCGTCGCAGCTGCAGGACGGGCGGGAGAACCCGGGGCAGATCGTGGTGACGCATCCGTTCAACCCGGTCTACCTGCTGCCGCTGGTGGAGCTGGTCACCACGGAGGCCAACCCGGCCGGTGTCATCGACCGGGCCAGGGAGATCATCAGTGCCATCGGCATGTACCCGCTGCACCTCAAGAAGGAAATCGACGCCCATGTGGCCGACCGTTTCCTGGAGGCAGTCTGGCGCGAGGCGCTGTGGCTGGTTAAGGACGGCATCGCCACCACCGAGGAGATCGATAACGCGATCCGCTACGGCTTTGGCATCCGCTGGGCGCAGATGGGGCTGTTCGACACCTACCGGGTGGCGGGCGGCGAGGCGGGGATGCGCCACTTCATGGCGCAGTTCGGGCCTTGCCTGTCCTGGCCCTGGACCAAGCTGATGGATGTGCCGGAATTCACCGACGCGCTGGTCGACCTGATTGCAGGCCAGTCGGACGCGCAGTCGGGTCATCTGGATATCCGCGAGATGGAGCGGATCCGCGACGACAACCTGGTCGGCATGATGCGGGCGCTGGGCAACAACGACTGGGGCGCGGGTGCACTGCAGAATGCCCATGACAAGGGCCGCGAGGGAGAAGCCGGGCTGGTGCGATCGGTGGATGACCTGGAGGATCTGAGCCAGCCGGTGCTGACCCAGAGCCGCGTGGTGCCGCTCGATTGGACCGACTACAACGGCCACATGACCGAGAGCCGGTATCTGGATGCCTTTGCGCAATCCACTGACCGGCTGATGATGATCATCGGCTGCGACGCGGACTATATCGCCAATGGCGGCAGCTATTTCACCGCCGAGACCCATATCCGCCACATCGACGAGGTGAATGCGGGCGATCCGATCCAGGTGCGGACCCGGGTGATCATGGGTGCGGGCAAGAAGATGCACCTGTGGCACGAGATGTATTCGGGCGGCCGGCTGCTGGCGACCGGCGAGCATATGCTGCTGCATGTGGACCTGAAGACCCGCCGCTCGGCGCCGCCTGCGCCGCATATCGAGGCCAATCTGGTCAAGCTGGCCGAGGCCCATGCGGCGCTGCCGGCACCGGAAGGGCTGGGCCGTGCAATTGGAGCACCGCGATGAGCCGGGTTCTGATCACCGCCGGCGGCTCCGGCATCGGGCGGGCGATGGCCGAGGGCTTTGCCGCCGCCGGCCATCAGGTCTGGGTCACGGATGTCAGCGCCGTGGCGCTGGCGGATGTGCCGGAGGGCTGGCGCACCACGGCGGTGGATGCCACCGACGAGGCCGGGGTCAAGGCGCTGTTTGCGGAGATCGCCGGGGTCTGGGGCGGGCTGGATGTGCTGTGTGCCAATGCGGGCATCGCCGGGCCGACCGCGCTGATCGAGGACATTGCGCTGGAGGATTGGCGCAAATGCGTGAGCGTCAACCTGGAAGGCTGCTTTCTGGCCGCGAAATACGCGGCGCCGGTGATGAAGGCGGCCAAGAGCGGCTCGATCATCGTGACGTCTTCGACGGCGGGGCAGTACGGCTATCCGAACCGGGCGCCTTATGCTTCGGCGAAGTGGGCGGTGATCGGGCTGATGAAGACGCTGGCGATGGAGCTGGGCCCCTTTGGCATCCGCGCCAATGCGATCTGTCCCGGTGCGGTGGAAGGGCCGCGGATGGAAGGGGTGCTGGAGCGCGAGGCGGCGGCCAAGGGCATGACCCGGGACGAGGTCTATGCGGGTTATGCCGCTGGCACCTCGATGGGCAGCTTTGTCGAGGCCCGCGACATTGCCAATATGGCGGTGTTCCTGGGCTCCGACGGGGCGCGGCTGGTGTCGGGGCAGGTGATTGCCGTCGACGGCCATACGGTGAACCCGGACCCGAAAGTGTAAAGCGGGCTGCGAGGGAACAGGGGGGCGCCTGGCGGGGCGCTTTCCTGTCCCGCGTGTGCCACGGCCCGCAGACGGGCAACGTTTCCCGGCGCGGGAAACGTCCCGGAAAACACGTGTTTTCCGAGCCGGAATTATCGCATAATTCCGGCGCCCCTGCCGGGGCGTTCAGGAAATTGCGGCCCGCAATGCCCGCAGCCGCCCCGGCAATTGCCGCGCGGTGATGTCGGCCTCGCGCACAAGATTGTCGAAATGGCTGGTGAAGGTGGTGATCCGCTCCTTGTCGCGGAAGGCGAGGTAGTGGGTGCCGGCGTAGAACACGCATAGGAGCGGCCCGAAGATGGTGATCGGGGAGGAATAGAGCCGCTTGGCGTCAAACAGGTAGATGCGCAGGCGCGGGTAGAGCTGCTCGCAGAGGCGTTCGAACTGGGTGAGCTGCTCCAGCCGGATCTCCAGCGGCAGGCCCTCGTAATAGCCCACCGCATGCGCGAAGCTGTCGAGCTCGTAGAGCGGCATGGCGATTTCATAGTCCGACGGTGACTGGCGCATCCAGGTGAGGCGGTCCTCCGACGCGCCGATGGCCTGATCGGCGGTGCGGCCCAGGTGGGGGGAATATTCCCACTCCAGCAGTGCCCTGGTTTTCAGCATGTCGGGCAGGGCGGCCGGCACGTGGCGGATCTTGTAGCCGAGCGCCTCCTGATGCCATTCGAAGATCCGCTCATCGACCAGGGCGCGGGGGGCCTCGGTGAGGGTGAGGCTGGAGGCCAGCAGCTCCGCGGCGCTTTCGGGGCGGTCGGAGAGGCTCAGGAGCCAGTCGGCGGAGACCCCGAGCGCACCGGCGCAGGCGCCGACCACGTGGGCGTTGGGCAGCCGCGCGCCCTCATCCGTCAGCAGCTGCGAGATGGTGGAGCGGTCGACCCCGACGGCGCGGGCCAGCGCGCTTTGGCTCAGGCCGCTGTCGCGCAGCGCCCGGTTCAATCTTTGCCGGAACTGCTCTGCCCGCACCCGTTTGTCGATATTTTCTATCATCTGTTGTGAATTATCACGTTCGGTGGATTTTGTTAACTGCATTCGGAATTCTGCACAGCTTCCTGCTGCGGTACTTTGAAAACAAGCACTTATCCAAGAATAGCAGGAGGCGATATGGAAACGCGCAAGCGCTCCATTGTGAAGGCGGTGATTTGGAACGTTCTCGGGCTGGTCTCGATGACGCTGGTGGGTCTTGCGGCCACCGGCTCGGTCAAGGCGGGCGGGGTGATGGCGCTGATCAATACCGGCATCGGCTTTACCGTCTACCTGGTCTACGAGCGGGTCTGGGCGCAGATCAGCTGGGGGCGGCGCCATGTCTGAGAGCTGCCGCGGATATATGCCCCGCAGCGTTGAATGGGGCACCCTGGGGCTGATCCTGGCCTGTTACGGCGGCTGGCTGGCGGCGCTGTGGCTGCTGCCCGGTGTCAGCCTGGGGCTGACGGTGCTGGCGCTGGGCGTGATGGCGGCGCTGCATTCCTCGCTGACCCATGAGGCGCTGCACGGGCATCCGTTCCGCAGCCGCTGGCTCAATGAGGCGCTGATGTTCTTTCCGCTGAGCCTGGCGGTCCCCTATGGCCGGTTCCGCGACACCCATCTGGCGCATCACGAGGATGAGGCGCTGACCGACCCCTATGATGATCCGGAGAGCAATTTCCAGGATCCGGCGGTCTGGGCGCGGCTGCCCGGCTGGCGCAAGGCGCTCTTGCGGGTGAACAACACCCTGCTGGGGCGGGTGGTGCTGGGGCCGCTGGTGGGGCAGGTCTGCTTCATGGCGGGCGACTGGCGGCTGGCGCGCCGGGGGCAGCCGGGCATTGTCCGTGACTGGGCGCTGCACGGGGTTGGCCTGGCGGTGGTGATCTGGGTGGTGTCGCAGGCGCCGGCGCCGCTGTGGGCAGCGGTTGCCGGGGCCTATCTGGGCCTGGCGCTGTTGAAGATCCGCACCTTCCTGGAACACCGCGCGCATGAGACCGCCCGCGGCCGCACCGTGGTGATCGAGGACAAGGGGCCGCTGGCCTTCCTGTTCCTGAACAACAACCTGCATATCGTGCATCACATGCATCCGGGGGTGCCCTGGTATGCGCTGCCGCGGTTGTACCAGGCCCGCAAGGCAGAGTTCCTGGCGGCCAATGACGGCTATATCTACCGCAACTACCTGCAGATTTTCCGCAACTACCTGCTGCGGGCCAAGGACCCGGTGCCGCATCCGCTCTGGCAGCAGGGGGAATAAAGCCGCATAAGCGGGGGCATGTTTGCCTGGATCCCCGTTTCCATTGCCGCTGCCTCATTTCAGACCGTGCGCTTCATGCTGCAGAAGGTCCTCAGCAGCGTGACGCTGACGCCGGGCGGAGCCACCTTCGCCCGGTTTTTCTATTCCGCGCCGTTCATCCTGGCGGGGCTGGCGCTGTATCTGGCGGTGTCCGGGCGGCCGCTGCCGGCGCTGCCGCCTGCGTTCTGGATCTATGCCGCCATCGGCGGCACAGCGCAGATCCTGGCCACGGTCTGTGTGGTGGCGCTGTTCAAGCAGCGCAATTTTGCGGTGGGGATCACCTTCAAGAAGACCGAAGTGATCCAGACCGCCATCGTCGGGCTGGCGGTGCTGGGCGATCCGGTCAGCTATGGCGGCTGGGTGGCGATCCTGATCGGGCTGGCGGCGGTGCTGGTCCTGTCCCGGGCGCCGGATGCGGAGGGCGCCTGGTGGCGGCACCTGACAAACCGCGCGGCGCAGCTGGGGCTGGGGTCGGGGGTGCTGTTTGCCTTCTCGGCCGTCAGCTACCGCGGCGCGTCGCTGCAGCTGGCTGAGCTGGAGCCTGCGTTCCGCGCGGCGGTGACGCTGGCGGCGGTGGTCAGCTTGCAGACGTTGTTCATGGGCGCGTGGCTGGGCCTGCGCGACAAGGGTGAGATCGCCCGGGTCTGGGCGGCGCGCAAAGTGGCGGTCTGGGTGGGGCTGACCAGCATGGGCGGCTCGTTCTGCTGGTTCTGGGCCTTCACGCTGCAAAACGCCGCCTATGTGAAGGCGGTGGGGCAGGTGGAGCTGCTGCTGTCGCTGATGGCCTCGGTGCTGTTCTTCAAGGAGAAGGTCACACCCCGCGAGCTGGCGGGCATGGTGCTGCTGATCGTGTCGATCCTGGTGCTGGTCCTGGCGATCTGACCGGCATCGCCTGCGGCAGGGCGGCCGGAATTATGCGATAATTCCGGCTCGGAAAACACGTGTTTTCCGGGACGTTTTCCGCGCCGGAAAACGTTACCCGTCGGCGGGCATCGGATAGCCCTTGAGGCGCAGGAACAGGCTGGCTTCGTCGTTGTTGTGGAAATAGGGCACGCTTTGCGGCGGTTCGGCATCGCGGACGCGGGCGGTGACCTCGGCCAGCACCACCTCGGTGATGAAGGGCAGGTCGAAGCTGCGCACCTGGCTGAGCGGGATCCACTGCAGATGCGACAGCTCATCCGCGGCGCGGGAGAAATCGTCCAGATCGCCGGTGATCTGATCGGCATCGACCAGGAAGAACCGCGCATCAAACCGGCGCGGGCGGCCCGGCGGGGTCAGCGCGCGGAACACGAACTGCATGGCGCGGGCGGAGGGCACATGGCCGGTGGCGGCAAAGCTCTGCCAGTCTTCGGGCACCTGGCCGGTCCAGCTGCCGGGCTCGCCCAGGATCAGGCCGGTTTCCTCCCACAGCTCGCGCACCGCGGCGACGCTGAGGGGATGGTGCACGCCGTCCGGCGCCTTGTCGGCCAGGCGTTCCTGGCAGACGGGGGAGATGGGCGAGGCCAGCGGGACCTGCGCGTCCGCCACATCCACTGCGCCGCCCGGGAAGACGAATTTGTTCGGCATGAAGGCGGCCTGGGCGCCGCGCTGGCCCATCAGCACCTGCGGGTCAGCGGTCATCCGGCCGCGCATGGCAATAACCGTGGCCGCGTTGCGGATCGCGGTCTTGTCGGTGGTGGTTTCGCCGCAAAGAAATGTGTCGCTCATGCTCTTAGTGCCCTTTCGCTGCCGGGGAGTCCTTGCCGAACCCGTGCATCCGCCGCGCCCATTGATAGGCGATGACGATCCCCTTCATCCGCGGCAGAAGATAGAGGGAAGACGCCAGGCAGCCAATCGTGAACACGGTGAACATCACCATGGGCTCCGGCCGCCAGGAGAAATAGACCACATGCATCAGCGGCGCCATGATGTGGCCGACGATCAGGATCGTCAGGTAAGCCGGCCCGTCATCGGCGCGCGCGTGGGTCAGGTCGAGGCCGCAGTGGCTGCAGCTGCTGTTCACCTTGAGATAGGAATGCAGCAGCTTGCCCTCGCCGCAGTTGGGGCATTTGCAGCGCCAGCCCTTGGCCAGGGCGGGCATGGTGGGGCGGTCGTGTTCGGCGCCGGGGGCCGTAACGGCAGGGGACTCGGTCATGAAAATATCCTGTGTGCTGCGTATATCTTTGCGCGCTTCGGCAGGCCCGCGAAAGGGGAAAGCCCGAATTCTGCGCCGGTTTGCCGCAACGTGCGGGGGCGGGCAAAAAAGTTCGGAAATCTGCGACGGATCTGCGGGGGTGGCGCGTTTTTCCTATGCATCGGGCAGCAAGAGGCTGCCGCAGGACAAAGGAAAGACGATATGAAACACGTCACGTTCATCGCCGCGATCGTTGCCGCTGCTGCTGTGACCGCAGGCGGCGCTGCCCTGGCCCAGGGCTTCGGGCATCATGGGCCTCGGATGTCCTTTGAGGAAATCGACGCGGATGGCAATGGCGAGATCACCAAGGCCGAGATCCAGGCCATGAAGGACGCGCATTTTGCCAAGGCGGATGCCGATGGCGACGGCAAGCTGACGCTGGAGGAAATGCAGGCGCGGGCGCGGGAGCATGCCAATGAGCGCGCCGCCATGATGCTGGAACGCTTTGACAAGGACGGCGATGGCGCGTTGAGTAAGGACGAGCTGCCGCAGCCGCGCCGCGCGGGCAGGATGTTCGACCGGATGGATGCCGATGGCAGCGGCGGGATCTCGAAGCAGGAGTTCGAAGAGGTCCGTATGAAGCACGGCGGCATGCACCGCCATGGGCATTGGCATGAGGACGGAACGGAGCAGAACTGATCGCTGAAGCGTGCTGCATAACGCGGAAATATCGCGGCGCCGGACCCCTGCCGGGGGTCCGGCTGCCATGAGCGCAGCGGCGGAGGAGGCCTCCGACGATGCCTTGCTGGTGCTCTACGCCAATGGCGACGGGCGGGCCGCGGCGGAGCTGACCGCGCGGCTGGGGGCGCGGGTCTTTGGCGTTGCGATGCGGGTGATGGGCAACCGCGCCGAGGCCGAGGACGTGACCCAGGAGGCGATGCTGCGTTTGTGGAAGATGGCGCCGGAGTGGCGGCCGGGGGAGGCGCAGGTCTCGACCTGGCTGTACCGGGTGGCGATGAACCTGTGCATCGACCGCAAGCGGCGCGCCCGCGGCGGCCATGTGGATCTGGATGCAGTGCCGGAGCCGCCGGATCCGGGCCGCTCGGCGGCGGAGCAGATGCAGGAGGGGGCGCGGCAGGATGCGCTGCAGGCGGCGCTGATGCAATTGCCGGAACGGCAGCGGCAGGCGGTGGTGCTGCGGCACCTGGAGGAACTCTCCAACCCGGAGATCGCCGGGATCATGGACATCAGCGTCGAGGCGGTGGAAAGTCTGACCGCCCGGGGCAAACGGGCGCTGGCCGCGGCACTGGCCGGGCGGCGCGAAGAGTTGGGGTATAGCGATGGCTGACACGGATAAAGCATTGCAGGAGCTGGAGGATCTGTTTGCCGCGGCACGCAGCGGGCGGCCCGCGGTGCCGGAGCATCTGAGCGCCGCCATCCTGGCGGACGCGGCACGGGAGCAAGCGGGCTTTCAGGCTGCGCGGCCGGCGCGGGCAGCCCGGCAGCCGCTGTGGCGGCAGCTGATCGAGGCGGTCGGCGGCTGGCCCGCGATGGGCGGCCTGGCAGCGGCCAGCGCGGCGGGCCTGTGGATCGGGGTGGCGCCGCCCTCCTTTGTGCCGGACCCGGTGGCGCTGGCCGGCTATGAGGACAGCGGCAGCGCGTTTGCCGACGAGAGCTATGACATGGCGCTGATGCTGAGCGAGGACCTGCAATGAGTGCGGAGGGAAAACCCGGAATGAAGCTGTGGCTGAAGCTGCTGCTGGCGGCCTCGCTGGCGCTGAACCTGGCGGTGATCGGCATCGCGGCCGGGGCGGCCTGGCGGTTCTCCGGCTCAGACCGGCACTGGCAGCGGCCGCCGTCGGTCGGGGCGATGATCTTCCGTGAGCTGGACCCCGGCACCCGCAAGGCGCTGCGGCAGCAGGCGGGCGGGGATCACGGCAGCTATTTCAAGCGCCGCCATGCCGAGGGCGAGGCGGTGATTGCGGCGCTGCGCAGCGGCAATTTCGACGGCAGCGCGATGCTGGCGATGCTGCGCGGGCATGCGGAAGCGCGCCACGCCTTCCACGCCCGGGTGCAGGAGGCCTGGGTGCGCCAGCTGGAGGCGATGACGCCGGAGGAGCGCGCGGCCTTTGCAGACCGTATGGAAGAGCGGATGCAGCAGCGCGGCAAGCACTGGCACGGGGCCGGGCACCGGCGGGACTGAACCGTCCTCTCCCTCGGTCCCTGCCTGCAAGCTCAGTCCCTGCCTGCAAGCGGTCTCTCCGGTTGCAGCGGGGACTGGTGAATTACATCCCTGGCGAGCGTGACTGATGCCATGCCGGATGGTATCAGCGCCTGCCTCGAAGATGCTGCCGGAAGAACGGTCCGTGCGCATCAGCGGCGGCCGGTCAGGAGACCGGCGGTCCGGGGCCTGGACGTGCGGGCGAGGGAGGGCCGGATTGTCTGAGAAGGAAATGGAAACTGCAACCGTGGCGGCGGTGCAGGGTATTGCGGGCCGCCCGGATCTGGAGCCGCAGGAAAAGATAAGCCTGCTGCTTGCTTCCGGAAACGAATGGTTCAAAACGTCTTCAGCGCTGGTGAGCCAGGTGCTGGGCAGCAGGTATGTCATCGTGAACTGCGTGTCGGAAGAGGCGGAAGTCGATCCTGGCACCGAGTTCGACCTGGAGGATACTTATTGCAGTCATACCCTGGTGGCGAATGGCCCGCTGGCCTTTCACAAGGCCGGCAGTTCGGACATTTCCGGGCACCCCTGCTATGACATGTTCCGGCTGGAGACTTACATCGCCGCGCCCATCATGATCGGCGATGAACCATGGGGAACGGTGAATTTCACAGCTATCGAAGCCCGTGAGCCCTTCCGGCCGCAGGATCTCGACGTGATGACGGCGATCAGCGCAGCGGTCGGCGCGGAGCTGATCGCAGCCGGTCACGCGGCCACGGTGCAGGCCTTGGACAGGGTCACCTGATTGCGGCCGGCGTTCTTGGCGTTGTAGAGCGCCTGATCCGCTTTCTCGACCAGCGCGGTGGTGCTGCCGTCCTGGCCGCCGCCGCCCATCACCGCGCCGATGCTGATGGTGACCTTGACCGGCTCGGCGGCGCCGGGGACCTCGAACGGGGTGCTGTTGATCGCGTTGCACAGGGCAACGGCGGCGATGCCGGCCGCGGCCTCGCTGGCGCCGGGCAGCACGGCCATGAACTCCTCGCCGCCGACGCGGGCCAGCAGATCCGCCGGGCCCAGCACCTGCTGCATGCGGCGGGCGGCCTCGATCAGCACCGCGTCGCCGGCCGGGTGGCCATAGACATCGTTGATCCGCTTGAAGTGGTCGAGGTCGGCCAGCATGACGGCGAATTTCTCGCCGTTGGCGGCGGCGGAGTGCGCCACCCGGTCGAGGAACGGCTTGGCATAGCGGCGGTTGTAGAGCCCGGTCATCGGGTCCAGAACCGCGGCGCGCAACCCGTTGCGGACGCTGTCGCGCAGCCGGTCCTTGCGCGCCTTCTGCTGCAGCTGGGCAGTGAGGCGCAGCTCCAGCTCCTCGACATCGAAGCCGGATTGCAGAACGTCATGGGCGCCGCGGTCCAGCGCCTCGGCGGCAATATGCGGATCGGCCGGGTTGGGCACCGCGATCACCACCGACTGGCGGGTGGCGGCGCGGGCGCGCAGGTCGGCCAGCAGCCGCAGGCCGGGTCCGGCAGAAGCCTCGTTCAGCTCGATGATGATGGCATCGGCCACCGGCGCCTGCATCAGCCCCTGGATGTCGCTGATCGCATGGGTGCGAAGCTCGTAGGGCAGGCGGGCTGAGAGGTGGTCGCGCCACGCCATGGCGGTGCGGGGATCCTGCGCCACCAGGGCAACGGAGGCGCTGCGCAGATCCTCGGCGCAGCAGCGGTCGCTGAGCGGCAGGATGAACCCGTGCGAGGCGTCGCGCTGCAGGTTCAGCTCCTCGTCGGAGCTGCGGGCGCGCAGCAGGCTGCGGATGCGGGCCTGCAGGATCACGTCGTCGACCGGCTGCTGCAGCACATCGTCGATGCCTGCGGCCAGCGCCTGCAGCCGGGCCTTGGAGCCCTCCCAGTCGGAGACCGCGATCACCGGCAGATCGGCCAGCGCCTCATCCGCGGCCAGCTCGCGCTTGATATCGGCGGCGGTACCGTCGGGCAGCGACATGGCGGTGAGCACCAGGTCGGGGCGGTGCTGGCGGGCGGCCTGCAGCACCTCGGCCACGCCGCCGGCCTGGACCACATCGTAGTAGGCAGCCGCCAGCTGCACCTTCAGCATGATGCGGTTGGTGGAGACGCCGTCGATGACCAGGATAGTGCCTTGCACGCGGTATCCTTTCGCCCCTTGCAAATCCTATGCCTTACAGTTTTGCTGAGACTGGTTAAGAAACCCTTTCGGATTTTTACTAAATTGGCCGCAATGCGGCAGGAAAGTGGGCAACATGCAGATTTCCGCCGATGGCGCTGAAACCCTGGCGCTGAAAGCGCTGGCCTGGCTGGCCGGAAATGATGAGCTATTACCGGTGTTTCTGGGCGCCACCGGCGCCAGCGAGGCGGATTTGCGGGCACGGGCGGCAGAACCGGAGTTCCTGGGGTCGGTGCTCGATTTCTTAACGATGGACGACAATTGGGTGATGCAGTTCTGCGATTGCGAAGGCCTGGCCTATGAGATGCCGCTGCAGGCGCGGATGTCGCTTCCGGGCGGTGCGCAGGTGAACTGGACTTGAGATCGGCGGGGCCTGTGCCTAGGGTCCTGCCCGAATCCCGCGGAAAGAAGGACCCGCCATGCCCGTTGATGCCTTCCTGTTCGACAAGGACGGAACCCTGTTCGATTTCGCCGCCACCTGGAACGGCTGGGCGGCCCGGGTGCTTGAGACGCTTTCCAAGGGCGACCGCGCGGTTCTGGAGGCGATGGCTGAGGTGATCAGCTATGACCTGGAGCGGCAGGTGTTCAACCCCGACAGCCTGGTGATTGCCGGCTCCAACGACGAGGTGGCGGAGGTGCTGGCGCCGTTTGTGGCGGAGATGGAAGTCGAAGAGCTGGCGGTGTTCCTGGCCCGGAGCGCGGCCGAAGCGGAGCTGGCGCCGGCGGTGCCGCTGGCGGAGTTCCTCGACGGGCTGCTTGCGCGCGGCAAGGTGCTGGGGGTGATGACCAACGACGCCGAGATTTCCGCCAGGAGCCAGCTGCAGCGGGCGGGCGTGCTGGACCGCTTCGCCTTTGTCGCGGGCTGCGACAGCGGCCATGGCGCCAAGCCGGACCCGGATCCGCTGCTGGCGTTCTGCAGGGTGGCTGGGGTGGCGCCGGAGCGCACCGCCATGGTCGGCGACAGCCTGCATGACCTGGAAGCGGGCGCCGCTGCGGGGATGCGGCGGATCGGGGTGCTGACCGGCATGGCGCTGCGCGAGGAGCTGGCGCCGCACGCCGATATCGTGCTGCCCGACATCGGCCATATCCCGGCCTGGATCGACCGCTGAGCCATTGCTGATTCCCGTGCCCTGAGACGGGCAGGGGCAGTTTCACCGGCGCACGGCCCTTGTGCGCCGGTTTTTGCTGCGGCATACTGGGCACAAGTGTACAGAAATATCCCGCACCGCCGGATTCCAGTGCAAAAACGACAGCCATGGTCGGGAACGGACAGGTTCGGGCTGCCGGGACTGGCACAGTGGATGGCTATCGGCATTTGCGAAACTCGGATCTAGGGGAGACCGGCATGGCAGAGACAGGCGCACGCAAGAGGCGGGGCGGGGGCAGGGCAGGCGCGGCGGCCCGGCGCGGCAGCGCGGCGCTGGAGCAGATGCCCTGGCAGATCCCGGTCAACATCGACCGGCCCACCGAACCATTGACCGAGGAAGGCATCCAGGCGATCCACGAGGGCGCGATGCGCATCCTGGAAGAGATCGGCGTGGTGTTCCTGAACCCTGAGGCGCTGGAGATCTTCAAGCAGGCCGGCGTCAGGGTCGAGGGCGAGCTGGTCAGGATGGACCGGGATTTCGTGATGGAGATGGTGGGCAAGGCGCCCCGCGAATTCTCGATCACCCCGCGCAACCCGGACCGGACGATCCCGCTGGGCGGCAATCACATCCTGTTCGGCAACGTGTCCTCGCCGCCGAACTACTGGGATATGGAGCTGAACAAGAAGGTGGCGGGCAACCGCGAGCAATGCCGCAACCTCTTGAAACTGACACAGTATTTCAACTGCATCCACTTTGCCGGCGGCTACCCGGTGGAGCCGGTGGACATCCATGCCTCGGTCCGCCACCTGGATGTGCTCTATGACAAGCTGACCCTGACCGACAAGGCGATGCATGCCTATTCCCTGGGCAAGGAGCGGGTCGAGGATGTGATGGAGATGGTGCGGATTGCCGGCGGCCTCAGCGATGAGGAGTTCGAGGCCAAGCCGCATATGTACACCAACATCAACTCCACCTCGCCGCTGAAGCACGATTTCCCGATGATCGACGGCTGCCTGAGGCTGGCGCGGCGGGGGCAGGCCATCGTCGTCTCGCCGTTTACCCTGGCGGGCGCGATGGCGCCGGTGACCATGGCGGGCGCGGTGGCGCAGTCGATTGCCGAGAGCCTGTGCGCGATTGCGCTGTTCCAGTATGTGCGCCCGGGCACGCCCTGCGTGATCGGCACCTTCACGTCGAACGTGGACATGAAATCGGGCGCGCCGGCATTCGGCACGCCGGAATACATGCGCTCGACCCAGATGACCGGGCAGATGGCGCGCTTTTACGGGCTGCCGATGCGGTCCTCGGGCGTCTGCGCCGCCAACGTGCCGGACGGGCAGGCGGTCTGGGAGACCTCGAATTCGCTGTGGGCGGCGGTGCAGTCGGGCACCAACATGGTCTACCACGCGGCCGGCTGGCTGGAGGGCGGGCTGATCGCCAGCCCCGAGAAGTTCATCATGGATTGCGAGATCCTGCAGCAGATCGAACGCTACATGCAGCCGCAGATTTCCGCCACCGGGCCGGAGGAGATTGCGCTGGATGCCATCAAGGAGGTCGGCAACGACGGCCACTTCTTTGGTATCCAGCACACCCAGGACCGCTATGCGACGGCGTTTTACCAGCCGTTCCTGAGCGACTGGCGCAACTATGAGGCCTGGGAGGCGGCGGGCGCCACCTGGACCGCGGAGCGTGCCCACAAGCTGTTCAAGGAAATCATCGCCGATTTCGAGGAGCCGCCGATGGATGCGGCGATCCGCGACGAGCTGGCGGATTTCGTTGCCCGCCGCAAGGCCGAGGGCGGGGCGCCCACCGACTTCTGAAACCGGCAGCTGCCCGGGAAAAGCGGAGGGGGTTCCCTCCGCTTTTCTGTTTGGAGACCCGGCGGCAGGACAGATCCTGCCGGTCCGGCAGGCTCGGTCCGCTGCAGGCTTGCCTCCTGGCGCCAGCCGGTCCAGTAGGGGACAGCCGGAGCCGGCCAGGCAAATTGCTGTGCCGGAACTGCTTGGCCAGAGGCCGGCAGCCGGACTATGATCGTAATACGCACGGAGACGGTGTCTGCTGCGCAAGGCGGCGGGCTTGGTTCAAAAGAAAAAATCGGGGGAAATGCGCGCGATAAATCACGCAAATTTGCTTTGTTGGGCCTTTCTTAACCAGCAGGCGTCAAGACTGCAGCATAGGCAAAGAGGGGCCATTGCATGCACGGTCTGATCAACAGGGCGATTCAGGCTTTTGTGACCAGTACCTACGGGGCGGACCGCTGGGAAGAGGTTATGGAAGAGGCCGGGCTCGGGTTTACCGAGTTCGAAGCAATGCTGTTTTACACCGATGAGCAATCGGGCCGGATGCTGACGGCGATGGAAAAGATCCTGGCGCGCCCCCTGCCGGAAATGCTGGAGGACATGGGCACGTTCCTGGTGTCCAACCCGCAGGTGGAGGCGCTGCGGCGGCTGCTGCGCTTTGGCGGCGTGAACTACGTGGAATTCCTGCACTCGCTGGACGACCTGCCGGACCGGGCGCGGCTGGCGGTCTCGGACCTGCACCTGCCCGGGCTGGAACTGGTGGAGCAGGCGCCGCAGCAGTTCGAACTGGTCTGCCAGCCGGGGCTGCCGGGTTATGCCTATGTGCTGATGGGCGTTCTGCGGGCGATGGCCGATGATTACGGCGATCTTGTGTTCCTGGACCACAGCGGCACCCAGGACGGTGCCGAGGTGATTTCCATTACCCTGGTGGAAACCAAGTTTGCCGCCGGGCGCGAGTTCGATTTGGGAGCGCATTCGCTATGATGTCACTCCAGCAGCTGACGCAGATGGCAGGTGTTGTCTGCCCGATGTACGCGATTGTCGATGCCAAGGGGCGTATTGTCTCTGCCGGGCCTACCCTGAAGAAGCTGCGCCCGCAGCTGAACTGGGAGGGGCGGCGGTTCTTCCGGGTTTTCGACCTGTCCCGGCCGCGGTCGGTGCGCTCGGTGGAGGAT
Source organism: Leisingera coralii (assembly GCF_049056525.1). Classification (NCBI taxonomy): domain Bacteria; kingdom Pseudomonadati; phylum Pseudomonadota; class Alphaproteobacteria; order Rhodobacterales; family Roseobacteraceae; genus Leisingera; species Leisingera coralii. The sequence goes on from NZ_JBHUPT010000023.1 coordinate 80,162, forward strand.
CTGTTGCGCACTTCCGGCAGCAAGCTGCACCTGCAGTTCCGCGACGCGCCGCAAACCGGGCTGAAGGGGGTTTGTTCGCCGCTGCCGGACGGCGAGGGCGCGTTCATCAACCTGTCCTTCGGGATTTCCGTGCTGGAGGCGGTGCGCGACTATGACCTGACCAGCGCCGATTTCTCGCCCACCGATCTGACCATCGAAATGCTCTATCTGGTGGAGGCGAAATCCGCCGCGATGGAGGCGTCGCGCCAGCTCAACCTGCGTCTGCAGGGGGCCAAGATCGCCGCCGAGGAACAGGCCTTTACCGATACATTGACCGGGCTCAAGAACCGCCGGGCGATGGATCACGTGCTGGGTCGGCTGATTGCCAGCGGCCGCGAGTTTGCGCTGATGCATCTGGATCTGGACTTCTTCAAGCAGGTGAATGACACGCTCGGCCATGCGGCCGGCGATGCGGTGCTGCAGCATGCGGCGCGGATCATGGTGGAATGCACCCGCCAGTCGGACACGGTGGTCCGGGTGGGCGGCGACGAGTTTGTGATGATCCTCGAAGGCGTGCTGGACACGGCGCGGCTGGCGGCCATTGCCAAGCGCCTGATCCAGCAGCTGGAGGAGCCGATCCCCTTTGGCGCCCAGACCTGCCGGATCTCCGCCAGCGCCGGCACCACCCTGTCGACCTGGCAGAAGGTCCCGGATGCGCAGCAGCTGCTGAACCAGGCGGATCTGGCGCTTTATGCGGCCAAACGCGCCGGGCGGGCGCAGCACTGCTTCTACCGTGAAGGCATGGAGAAGGACGACGCGGGCACAGGCGCTTGCGGCAGCGGTGCGGATACGCCGCAGCAAAAGGCCAGCGGCTCCGCTTCCTGACCGGCGGGGTTGCAGCAGGCCAGACTGGACCACAGCGGAAGACTGGCCGGGGTTCAGGGCCGGCAGACCGCGGCGGCTTCTTCAAGAGGGGGAAGCGGATGCCCCGCTGGGGGGCTGCCAGATCCAAGTTTCTTTTCAGGGGGGGCGCTGGTGCTGAAAGTGGCTGACGTTAAGCGCCTTTCTGTGCTGGCGCGGAGGGTGCAGGCGGTTCGGGCTGCCGTGTGCGGTCTTTAACCAGCCTGACAGACTTCAGCAGATTTGCCCGATTGCCGCCGGTTCTGGTCCGGCTGGGAGACCCCCGGTTAAAAAGGAACACGGTGAGGTGTTGCCAGCAGGCGCCGAACCCGTGACTGCCCCCGCAACTGTGAGCGGAGAGCAATGCTGCAACAGGCCGCTGTTCCAAGGGGCGGGAAGGCGCGGCAAAACCCCGGCCCGCGAGTCAGGAGACCTGCCAGGAATGATCCGCCTGTCCGGGTGCGGGGCGCGCCAAGGACAACGGACTTCCGCAGCGGGGGCAGTCTTCACCGTCTGCGGGGGGCAACGCCTGCCAAAGACCAAGAAAATTGAACATGCTGCCCGGCATGGGCCGCCGCTTGGCCTGTGCTTGCTGTGCTGGCGGGAGGAATGGAAAATACGCAAAGCAAGCCTGTCCCTGGCCGCGGCCCTGCAATCGCAACCGCCCTGGAGGAAGAGGCCGCCGATCTGGGAGAGATCATCGTTTCCGGGGGGTACCCCGGCCGAGGCCCGGAAATACGGCCGCTCCGTCCCGGTCCTGGCCAGCGAAGAGATCGAAGGCCGCGGTATCACCACGGTTCAGGACGCGCTGCGTTCGGTCCCTGGCCTGATGTTGAACGGCTCCGGCAACAGCTTTACCAGGTCCGCATCCGCGGTGCCGAAGCAAATCGCACGCTGATCCTGGTTGACGGCGCCGAAGCCAACGGCCCGGACGGGATCCGCCGCCCGGAGCATGAGCTGCTGCTGGGCGCTGCCCTGCAGACTTTCAATGGGCCCGGGTCTGCCGCAACCGATGCGCGGCATGTGGCAGGCAACTGGGATGCCCAGTCCTTTGGCTCTTTCGCGGCTGCCGAACTGCCGGACCCCGCCGCCGCGGATGTCTCCGCTCAGTATGAGCTGACGCCGAAGATGATGCTGACCGGACAGGTCACGCTCACGGCTGCCTCCTCTGCTCTGGTGCAGCAGGCCGCGCTTTTGCCCCGCCCGCCGGACCTGAACATCCCGGTATCACCGGAAGAACCTTCTGCCGCCGCACCCGCGCTTCAGCCCGCGGTGACCGCGGCGCCTGTCCTGCGTTCTGCGGCCGGCACGCCTGCGCTTGCCGCACCGGCCAGAGCGACATCGCGCCTGCACGGCCTGCTCCGCCGTCCCCCCCCGGGTGCGGTGGCTTCTACTGCGCCGCCATTTCCGTCTTCAGCGGCAGTGCAAGAGCAGGTGGCAGGCAGCGAAGGGTTCGCGGAGAACGCGGCTCCGGTGCGGCGCTTCCCGGCAATTCTGCTCAACAGTTCGGCCTCAAGCGGCGATAGGGCGCGGCCATCCTGGTCCGGGTTGAACGCCAGAAGCGCCGCCGCAGCGGGAGGCGCCGCGCAAATAGCGCGCGATACTTCCTTGCCGGAAGCTCAAAAGAAATGCTGTTTCTGGGGAGGAAGAAGTGGCAGCCCGTAGGGGAATCGAACCCCTCTTTCCAGGTTGAAAACCTGGCGTCCTAACCGATAGACGAACGGGCCACTCTGTCTGTGAGGCGGTGTTTACTGATTGCGCCGGGTGGGCGCAAGAGGGTTTTTGCAGAAATGCGAAGATTTTTTGCGCGCTGTTTTGCTGGGGTAAGTCGCTGAAAACAAACGCAAAAAATCGCGCTGTTAGCGCGTCTCGACTGTCTGTCTCTGGCGGGGGAAGTGGCAGCCCGTAGGGGAATCGAACCCCTCTTTCCAGGTTGAAAACCTGGCGTCCTAACCGATAGACGAACGGGCCACTCTGTGCGTGAGGCGGTGTTTACTGATTGCGCCGGGTGGGCGCAAGAGGGTTTTTGCAGAAATGCGAAGATTTTTTGCGCGCTGTTTTGCTGGGGTAAGTCGCTGAAAACAAACGCAAAAAATCGCGCTGTTAGCGCGTCTCGACTGTCTGTCTCTGGCGGGGGAAGTGGCAGCCCGTAGGGGAATCGAACCCCTCTTTCCAGGTTGAAAACCTGGCGTCCTAACCGATAGACGAACGGGCCACTCTGTGCGTGAGGCGGTGTTTACTGATTGCGCCGGGTGGGCGCAAGAGGGTTTTTGCAGAAATGCGAAGATTTTTTGCGCGCTGTTTTGCTGGGGTAAGTCGCTGAAAACAAACGCAAAAAATCGCGCTGTTAGCGCGTCTCGACTGTCTGTCTCTGGCGGGGGAAGTGGCAGCCCGTAGGGGAATCGAACCCCTCTTTCCAGGTTGAAAACCTGGCGTCCTAACCGATAGACGAACGGGCCACTCTGTGCGTGAGCGGGTATTTAGTTATAAGCGCTGGAACCCGCAAGAGGAAAAATACGCATTCGCGCATTTTCTTATCCACAGGCTGCAAGTGCTTGAATTCTCACGCTTCGGCGGCGTCCTCCAGGCGCAGCTGGGGGCTTTGGCGGCCGCCCCAGGTGTTTATTTCCAGCCGTCCGGCAAAATGGAAGCGGGCGCCGCCGTGCTCCAGCAGCCGCGGGCCAAGGGCAGTGTCGAAAGCGCCAAAGCAGATCGCATCCACGCCGCCGCCCATACCGTCGCTGAGCGACAGTTTCAGGTGGCTTTCGCCGATCTTCTTGGCAAAGCGCACCTGCAGGTCGGGCAGCGCATAGCGCGGGGCAGGGGCGCCGGCGCCAAAGGGGCCTGCCTGTTCGATCTGTCCGATCAGGTCCACCGTGGCGGCGCCGGGCATCAGGGCGCCGTCCAGTTTCAGATCCGCTGGGCCGCCCTGGCCTGCGCCCTGTTTGGCCAGCAGCTCGGTCAGCCGCTCCATGGCCGGTTCCAGCTTGTGCCGCATCACGGTGAGGCCCGCTGCCATCTTGTGGCCGCCGCCCTTGACCAGCAGGCCCTCAGCCGCCAGCCGCTGGATCGAGGCGCCAAGGTCGACGCCGGAGACCGAACGCCCCGATCCCTTCCCCTCTTCCCCGTCAAAGCCGATGACAATCGCGGGCCGGTTGGCGGATTCTTTCAGGCGGGAGGCAACGATGCCCACGACGCCAGGGTGCCAGCCCTCGCCGGCGGCCCAGACAAGGGGGGCATCCAGCCCGCGTGCCTCGGCCTGGTCCAGCGCCGCGGCGCGCACCGCGTTTTCGATGTCGCGGCGTTCGGTGTTCAGCTGATCCAGCCGTTCGGCCAGGGCGGCGGCCTCATGCGGGTTGCCGGTGGACAACAGCCTTGCGCCCAGGTCTGCCTTGCCGATCCGGCCGCCGGCATTGACCCGCGGCCCCAGCAGAAAGCCGAGGTGATAGGTGGAGGGCGCCGAATCCATGCGGCTGACGTCGGACAGCGCCACCAGCCCGGGGCGTTTGCGCGCCGCCATGACCTTCAGCCCCTGGCGCACCAGCGCCCGGTTGGCGCCGATCAGGGGGGCCACGTCGGCGACGGTGGCCAGTGCCACCAGATCCAGCAGCGCCATCAGGTCCGGACCCTTTGCGCCTGCTTCGCGCATCTGCCGCCCGGCCTCGACCAGCATCAGGAACACCACGCCGGCGGCGCAGAAATAGCCCAGGTCGCCGCTTTCGTCCTGCCGGTTGGGGTTCACCACAGCGACGCACTCCGGCAGCGTCTCGCCGCCCAGGTGGTGGTCCAGCACGATCACATCGGCGCCCTTGGCGGCGGCGATCGGCTCATGGCTGAGGGTGCCGCAGTCGACGCAGATGATCAGGTCGTGAGCCGCGGCCAGCTCCTGCATGGCGGGCACATTGGGGCCATAACCCTCGTCGATGCGGTCGGGGATATAGAGCGTCGCCTCCAGCCCCATCTGGCGCAGCCAGACCAGCAGCAGCGCGGCGGAGCTGCCTCCGTCGACGTCATAATCGGCAAAGACCGCAATCCGCTGCTTCAGCCGCACCGCCTGCAGGAAGCGGGCGGCGGCGGCTTCCATATCTTTCATCTCGCGCGGGTCGGGCAGCAGCTCCTTCAGCTTCGGCTCCAGGAATCCCTTGGCCTCCATCGCCGGAACGCCCCTGCGGGCCAGCACCTGGCAGACCGAACGGGGCAGGCCGGTCTGCTGCGCCATCATCTCCGACGCCCGGTCCACCTCCACGCCGGGCCCGACCCAGCGGCGCCCGCTCAAGGACTGCTCAACACCCAAAAAGCTCATCTTCTGCCCCCATGCGCAAAGGCCGGACCCAATGCGGATCCGGCCCTTTCATCTTTCTTCAAATACTCCCGCCGGAGGCAGCGGCGCAAGCCGCTTCCCGCCCGCGGAGGACCGGCTTACATCTGATGCGGCGCCACCGGCGTGCGGTAGGACATGCGGCGCACCGAGCCGGTCTTGGAACGCATCAGCAGGGTGGTAGTCTCAACCCAGCCGGGTTCGCGCTTGATGCGCGGCAGCAGCGAGCCGCCGGTCACGCCGGTGGCGGCAAAGATCACGTCCTGGGTGACCATCTCGTCGCGGGAATAGATGCGGTCCAGGTCGGTGATGCCCGCCTTGGCAGCGCGGCCTTTTTCGTCCTCGTTGCGGAACAGCAGCCGGCCGAAGATCTGGCCGCCCATGCATTTCAGCGCAGCGGCTGCCAGCACGCCTTCCGGGGCGCCGCCCTGGCCCATGTACATGTCGATGCCGGTCACTTCGGATTCGGCGCAGTGCATGACGCCGGCCACGTCGCCGTCGGTGATCAGGCGGATCGAGGCGCCGGTTTCGCGCACTTCCGCAATCATCGCTTCGTGGCGCGGGCGCTCCAGGATGCAGACGGTGATATCCGAGGGCGCGCAGCCCTTGGCCTTGGCCAGGGCCTCGACACGTTCGCGCGGGGACATGTCCAGCGACACCACGCCGTCGGCAAAGCCCGGGCCGATGGCCAGCTTGTCCATGTAGGTGTCCGGCGCGTGCAGCATCGAGCCGCGCGGGCCCATGGCAATCACGGTCAGCGCGTTGGGCATGTCCTTGGCGGTCAGGGTGGTGCCTTCCAGCGGATCGAGCGCGATGTCGACGCCGGGGCCGTTGCCGGTGCCGACTTCCTCGCCGATGTAGAGCATCGGGGCCTCGTCGCGCTCGCCTTCGCCGATCACCACCACGCCGGCGATGTCCAGCAGGTTCAGCTGCTCGCGCATGGCGTTCACGGCGGCCTGATCGGCGGCCTTTTCGTCGCCGCGGCCGATCAGCGAGGCAGAGGCCAGAGCGGCCTGCTCGGCAACGCGGGCGAGGCCCAGCGACAGCATGCGGTCATAAAAGGGCGCGTCAGAGGTGTTCGAGGTCATACCGGAAATCCTGTCTCAACGGGAAAGATGTGAATGGGCGTTTCAAGCCGAATAGCGCGGGCCGGGGCCGGGTCGCAAGGGGCGATAGCGCTTGCCGCGGCGGGAAAACCCCGCCGTGGCGCGCAAACTGGCCGTTTTCTGCGGTTGCGGACGGTTCAGACCTCTTCGATGCGCAGGGCGACGGGGGTGCCGTCGACCACATCGGTGGTGGTGAGGCCTTCGAGGGCTGCGTCCAGCGTGGCGCGGGTGCATTTGTGGGTGACGATCAGCACCGGTGCAACCGGCGCGGAGTGGCCGTACTGGCGCATCCGGTCGATGGAGACGCCGGCTTCGCCCAGGATTGCCGCCACCTTGGCCAGCGCGCCGGGTTTGTCCAGCAGCCCCATGCGCAGGTAGAAGGGCGCGGGCAGGCCGGTCTGGGCGGCGGGGGCCTCCTGCAGGGTTTCGGCCGGCTGGCCGAAGGTGGAAATCCGCAGGCCGCGGGCCAGGTCCAGCACATCGCCCATCACCGCGCTGGCGGTCGGGCCTTCGCCGGCACCGGGGCCGCGCAGCACCACCTGTTCGATCGAGTCGCCCTCGATCACCACCATGTTGGTGCCGCCTTCCAGCTGGCCCAGCGGCGAGTCGGCGGGCACCAGGCAGGGCGACATCCGCTGCTCCAGCCCGCGGGGAGAGCGCTGCGCCACCCCCAGAAGCTTGATGCGGTAGCCCATGTCGGCGGCGGCGTGGATGTCTTCCAGCTGGATGCGCTGGATGCCTTCCAGCTGCACGCTGTCAAAGTCGGGTTTGGTGCCGAAGGCGATGGAGGCCAGGAGCGCCAGCTTGTGGCCCGCGTCGATGCCGCCCACGTCCAGGTTCGGGTCGGCCTCCAGATAGCCCAGGCGGCCGCATTCCTCGAACAGCGCGTTGTAGCCCTGCTCGGTGGCCTGCATCTGGGTCAGGATGTAGTTGCAGGTGCCGTTCATCACACCCATGACGCGGGTGATTTCATTGCCCGCCAGGCCTTCGGTCAGCGATTTGATCACCGGGATGCCGCCGGCGACGGCGGCCTCGAAGCGGATCACCCGGCCTGCGGCCTCGGCCTGTTCCGCCAGCGCCTGGCCGTGGATCGCCAGCAGCGCCTTGTTGGCGGTGACCACATCCTTGCCCGCGGCCAGCGCGGCCTCGGTCGCGGCCTTGGCGGCGCCGTCATGGCCGCCCATCAGCTCGACGAACACATCCACGTCGTCGCGCACGGCCAGCGCCACAGGGTCGGTTTCCCAGGCGTAGTCGCTCAGCGAGACGCCGCGGTTCTTGTTGGCGTTGCGGGCCGATACCGCGGAGATCACCACAGGGCGCCCGGTCCGTGCCTCCAGCAGCGCAGCATGGCGGCGGATGATCTTCACCACGCCGATGCCAACCGTGCCCAAACCTGCAATCCCAAGACGAAGCGGTTCTGTCATAGCTGGAGGTCCTTTATTCCGAAATGCTCAGCCCCGCCTTATCGGGTTCGGCGCGAGCGTGCAACGCCGCTGCCGCATGCAGCGGGGAGAAGCAGAGGAGAATGCCGGGAAGCGGTCAGAATTCGGCGTTTTTCACCGCTTCGGCGCGGCGCTGCAGCCGGGCGCTGCGGGCATCGAGCTCTTCCTGCAGCTCTTCGCCGGCCTGCTGCGGCGGCTCCAGCGGCTCCAGCGCGTCATCCAGCGGCAGCAGCCTGGGGTAGCCCGCGTTGCGCAAGTCGGGGGTCAGCCGGTCCTCCAGCTCGGGCACCCGGGTGCAGGCGGCAGCACCTGCCAAAGCCAGGAGGAAAGTGATCCGTGCCCACGTCTGCATTGCCTAAACCCCTTGTTCCGCTTTGCCGGTTCTAGGGGCTCCGGCGCGCCGGTACAATTGATTTCCCGCCGCAGCGGGGCGTTGGCTTTGCCGGCCGCTGCGGTTACAGAGGACGGCGGCTGCATTCGCTCTTTTATATGAACACTTGTTCAGTTATTGTTGCGGGCATGGCACGCACCCAAGGTTCCCATTCCGATATCACCGGCCCCCGCATCCGCGAGGCGGCTTTGCGGCTGTTTGCCCAGCATGGCTATGCCGCCGTGTCGATGCGCCAGATCGCCAAGGAGGTCGGAGTGCAGGCCGGGGCGCTGTACAATTACACGCCGGACAAGCAGAGCCTGCTGTTCAGCCTGATGTCCAGCCACATGGAAGAGCTGCAGGCCGCCTGGGACGCGGTGCCGCGGGCGGCAGGGGCGATGGAGCGGCTGCGGGCCTTCACCGGGTTCCACATCCGCTTTCACCTGGAACGCCCGGATGCGGTGTTCATCGCCTACATGGAGCTGCGCAACCTGACGGAGGAAAACTTCACCGTCATCGAATCGCTGCGCCGCGACTATGAAAACGGGGTGGAGGGGATCCTGAAGGAAGGTGTGGAGCAGGGGGTGTTCTCCATCGCCGACACCAAGATCGCAACGCTGGCGGTGATTGCGATGCTGAACGGGGTCAACACCTGGTACCGCTCCGAAGGGCGGCTCTCGCTGGATGAGGTGGAGCGGGTCTATTGGGACATGGTGCAGAAGGCGGTCAGCGCATGAGCCTGCTGGAGCTGCAGACCAGCCGCCTGCGCGCGGGGCGATGGCAGGATCTGACGGCAGCGGATCTGGCAGGGCTGTTTGCGCCGGAGGTGGTGCAATGGCTGCCGGAGGGCTTCCAGGCGCAGGGCAGCGATCAGGCGCGGCGGGACTTCCTGGCAGCGGTGGCGCAGCAGGCTGAGGTGATTGGATTGCGCGCGGCGGAGGGGCAGGGCATCGGGCTGCTGATCCTGTCGTACCCGGAGGACGGCAGCAAAACCCGCAACCTGGGCTATCTGTTAGCCGAGGCTGCCTGGGGCCAGGGGCTGGCGAGCGAACTCCTCAGCGGGTTGCAGGCGCATTTCAGCGGCAGCGGCATTTGCCTGAGCGGCGGTGTCATGCAGGAGAACGCGGCCTCGGCCCGGGTGCTGGAGAAGGCGGGTTTCACGCCGCAGCCTGCGGGCGGGGAGACTGTCTACAGCTGGTGCGCGGACGGCTGAGGCTCGCAAGGGGGCGGGTTTCAGCTCAGCAGGCCGATCATGTCGTAGTGGTCGATCTGGCGGCTCAGCACCATCGGGTCCTCTTCCGGCAGCACGTGAGGCTGCTCCCAGTCCTCGCCGGCGAAGGCCTGCAGGGCTTCGATGCTCTCCCACACCATCACCACGCAGAAGGTGGCCGGCGAATCCGGCCGCGGCAGGCCGGCCGTGACCGAGACCAGCCCCGGCTGGCGGCGCACGTGCGGCACGGCGGTGTTGGTCAGGAAGTCCTTGAATTCTCTGATCTTGTCGTCGCGGACGGTGGCGCGGAACACCCGGATGATCATGTCTCCCCCCATCTGATCGTTGGACGGAGGGAGTATATCACATCACGGGCCCGATTGGCGGCCCGCGGCCGGTCAGTGCGCGGGTTTGATGAAGGTCCCGTTGCGCAGGTCGCGGAAAGCCTGGTGCAGTTCGGCCTGGGTATTCATGACGATCGGCCCGTGCCAGGCTACCGGCTCATTGATCGGCGCGCCGGAGATCAGCAGGAAGCGTACGCCTTCGGGGCCTGCCTGCACGGTGATCCCGTCGCCGGTGCCAAAGCGGATCAGGGTGCGGTCGCCGGACAGGTCGCGGATGTTGACCTCCTGTCCTGCGACCTCCTTCTCCAGCAGCACCCCTTGCGGCGCTGAGGCATCGGCAAAGGCACCCTCGCCTTCGAACACATAGGCGAACGCCCGGCGGTAGGTGTCGACCGGCAGGGTCTTTTTGACGCCCGCCGGGACGTAGACGTCCAGGTACTGCGGGTCGGCGGCAATGCCGTCCACCAGGCCGCGCTTGCCCCAGAAGTCGCCGGCGATCACCTTCACGCGGGTGCCGTCATCGTCGATGATCTCGGGGATGTCGGTGCCCTTCACGTCCTGGTAGCGCGGCGTGGTCATCTTCTGGCTGGCGGGCAGGTTGCCCCACAGCTGGAAGCCGTGCATCTGGCCCCTGGCGTTGCCCGAGGGCATCTCCTGATGCAGGATGCCCGACCCGGCGGTCATCCACTGCACGTCGCCCGCCCCGAGGGTGCCGGCGTTGCCCAGCGAGTCGCCATGTTCCACGGAGCCGGCCAGCACATAGGTGATGGTTTCGATGCCGCGGTGCGGGTGCCAGGGGAAGCCGCGCAGGTAGTCCTCCGGGTTCTCGTTGCGGAAGTCGTCGAACAGCAGGAACGGGTCCAGCTCCGACGGGTCCTGAAAGCCGAAAGCACGGTGCAGCTTGACGCCGGCGCCCTCGGTATGGGGCTGGGCGGCGCGGGTTTCGAGAATGGGTCTGAGGGACATCTCAATGCCTCCTGTAAACGTTGACTGCGGCTAAGATAGGATGTGCGCGCCACCCTGAAACCTGTTGCCGGACACGGGGGCTGTGCGCAGGTGAACAGATGCCCCCGCAGCCCGCAGGGCTGCCCGGCCCAACGGGACGCGGTGCCGCAGGCACCAAGGACGGGCGGGAGCATTGCCGTTGCCGGGTGCAGGCCCTGCGGGGTAGCCTGAGCAGATGACACAAGCTCCCGATCCCCTGCTGCAGCTGCCGCCGGACCGCCTGCTGGGCGCCTTGCGGCTGATCTCCTACATGCTGGAGGAGGGGCGCTCCGCCGCGGATCCGGATCAGGTGCTGGAGAAGATGTGCGATATGATCCGGGCGGTGGGGGTGCCGCTGCAGCGGGCCGCCTCCATCGTGCAGCTGCTGCATGCCGAGGCGGTGGCCAGCGCCCGCTTCTGGGAGCACGGCAAGGGCACCCGCAGCGAATTGTTCCCGTTCAACGAGGACAGCGGCGACGGCTATGCCCGCTCGCCGGCTGCCGATGTGCACCGTACCGGCGAATGGGTGATCCTGTGGCTGCCGGACACGCCGGACGGCCGCTATGGCATCGTCCCGGACCTGAAGGCGGAGGGATACACTCACTACATCATGGCGCCGGTGTTCATGGGGATCGGCACGGCGGGCATCTTCAGTTTTGCCACCCAGTCAGCGGAAGGGTTCTCTGACGAAGACATCCGCTTTCTGCGTGCGGTGTTTCCGGCACTGGCCGCCTGCCAGGAGGTTCTCTCCACCGCCCGCACCATGAAGGAAGTGCTGCGGATCTACGTCGGCGAGGAGCCGCAGCGGCGGATTATGTCGGGCGATGTACACCGGGGCGAGGTGATGCGGATCCGCTCCGCCATCCTGTTTGCCGACATGCGCCGCTTTACCGAACTGACCGCAGGCATGAGCGCGGAACAGGCGACCGGCCTGCTCAATGCCTATTACGACTGCATCGTGCCGCCGGTGGAGGCCGCGGGCGGCGAGGTGCTGAAACTGATCGGCGATGGCATCCTGGCGGTGTTCCGCGCCGAAGAGGACGGGGCGCGGATCTGTGCCCAGGCGCTTGCCGCGGCGCGTGAAGGCCTGGCGCGGGTCGCCGCCCGTTCTGACCCGCCGCAATTCGAGGTTGGCACCGCGCTGCACTTCGGCGAGGTGGCGTTTGGCAACGTGGGGTCGGGGATGCGGCTGGATTACACGGTGATCGGCCGCGACGTGAACCTGGCGGCGCGGGTGGCGGAGCTGTGCGGCGCCAGGGATGAACCGCTGCTGGTGTCGTCGGAGTTCCGGCAGCGGGCGGGGCTGGAGGGGCGGTCTCTGGGAGAGCAGCGGCTGAAAGGGCTGCAGGCACCGGAGGAGGTGTTTGCGGTTGCGCTGGAGTGAGCGCTGTCTGGGAATTCGACAAAGGGCCGCAAGCGGCCCGGGCAATGATTTCAGGCTTCGTTCCACCACTCTGACGGTTTGCGCCGCTGCCCGTGTTTTCCTGCCAGCCGCAGCGCCAGCTTGCGCAGCGGGCCAAGTGCCAGCTTCAGCCACAGCCGGTTGCGCCGTTTGGAATAGTCGCGGTTGAACGGGCAGACCCGCATGCAAATGGCGCAGTCAGAGGCCATCTTGGCCCAAAAGGAGAAGCATTTCTCGGCATCCGAGGTCCATTTCCTGACCCCCTTGATCGCCGAGACATTGGCGGTTTCCGTTGAGGGCGGCCCGTAGGGCAGCGCCTTCACCGGGCAGGCATCGGCGCATTTGGTGCAGATATCGCAGAACGCCTTCACCCCCAGCGGTTGCGGGGCGTCATGGGCCAGCGGCAGGCTGGTGAAGATCTTGGAAAACCTGAGGCGCGGCCCGAATTCCGGGGTGATCACCATCTGGTTGCGGGCGTATTCGCCCAGCCCCGCCTTGACCGCATAGGGGATCACCAGGCCGGTGTCGTTCATCGACGGCACCGCCTCATAGCCCAGGTTGCGGATATAGGCGGCCAGCTGCATCACGATGGAGGCCTCGTGGCTGTACTCCCGCCCCGTAGCGGCGCCTGCCAGCGCGGAGGGGTAGGTGGCGACCAGCTCCTTGTCCATCTCGTGGCCGAGCACGATCACGCTAGTCAGCCCCTCCGGCAGATCATGCGGGGCCTCGGACATGTCGCGGGCATCGACCCGCGCGGTATAGAGCCAGCGTTCGTCCAGATCGGTGATACCGCAGAGATCGGCGCCGAAGAACCTGGCGATGCGTTTCACCTCGGCGGACATCTTGGCTGGATCGCCGATCTCCAGCGCTTCCTTGGCCACCGGCGTGCCGGGGCGGATGGCGGCCTGGAACCCCTCGCGGATGCCTTCCTGCGCCCGGCGGGAGGAGACCACGTCTGAGATCAGCCAAGCCGCGTTGCGCAGGGCAAAGTCACGCTGGGTGAAGCCGTCGCCGCGCCGCGGGGCGGCTTCCATCCGGTAGGAGGCAAAGAACTTGGCGGTGTGTTTGGACTTCACCCGCTCGTCCCAGAAGGCGCGGGTGAAGATGTCGTTGCGCTGCGAGAACCGCTCGAAATCGCCGGTGACGTCGATCCCTGCGGCGGCATCGCCGTCGCGCTGGGGCGGGGTGTTCTGGGGCCAGGGCATGGGCGGACGCTAGCGGCCAATCCCGGACCCGGCAAGGGCCGGCAGTGCCTCAGGTGAACAGCGACACGATCCAGTCCCGCACCAGGGCGGTCTCGGCGCTGTTCGGGGCCTCCCCGGCGGCGGGCATCAGGTAGTGGCCCTGGCCCATGGGGATTTCGGCGTCCAGAACCTGCGCCAGCCGGCCTTGCGACAGCGGCAGCTCAGCGTAGCGGCGCATCAGCATCGCAACCCCGGCGCCGGAGGCCGCCATCTCAATCGCCGCAAGCGAGGTATCCACGTAGAGCGGCGCGGTGCGGTCCTTGAGCGGCACGCCCTCCTGCTCCGACAGCCGCAGCCAGTGGTCCTGGTAGCCGTGGATGTGGATCAGGGTCTGGCCGAACAGCTGGTCAATTGAGTGCAGCTTTGCTGCCAGTTGCGGCTGCGCCACGGGTATTACGCTTTCAGTGGACAAGAGGTGCGCACGGCGGTCGAACCAGCCGGAAGGGCCGAGCCGCAGGTCGATATCCACGTCTTCGTCCTGGGTGCTGTCGGCCCAGACCGCAGAGATCAGCCGGATGCGGATATGCGGGTGGGCGCTGTGAAACGCCCCCAGCCGCGGCGCCACCCACAGCACCGCGGTTGAAACCGGCGCCCGCAGGGTCACGGTCCGGGTCTGCGCGTGGCCAAGCAGGCCGCGGGTGGAATAGGCAATATCCGTCAGCGCCTGCGCCACTGAAGGGTAGTAGGCGTGGCCCAGCTGGGTCAGCTCCAGATGCCGCGCCCGGCGCAGGAACAGGGTGATGCCAAAGCTCTTTTCCAAGCTGCGCACCTGGTGGCTGACCGCGGCCTGGGTCAGCCCCAGCTCCTCGGCGGCGGCGGTGAAGCTTTGCAGGCGGGCGGCGGCCTCAAAGGCGCGCAGCCAGACGAGATTGGGCAGATCGGACATTTGTGCTGCAAAAAATTCAGGGGTCAGGACGCGTTATTATTCGTTTTTGTTTTGGGTGAGGTCAAGCTAGCCATATCGCAGACGATACCCCCGGGAGGAGAAGCGGGACATGAAAACGGATATGAAGATCGGCTTCATCGGCCTCGGCAACGTCGGCGGCAAGCTGGCGGGCAGCCTGGTGCGCAACGGGCTGGACGTGGCTGTGCATGATCTGGATGCGGCGCTGGTCGGGAAATTCGTCGCCCGCGGTGCCAAGGCGGGCGGCAGCCCGGCGCAGATGATGCAGGACTGCGATGCGGTGATCACTTGCCTGCCGAGCCCGGCGGCCTCGGATGCGGTTGTCAGCGAGATGCTGCCGCATGTGCAGCCGGGCAAGATCTGGATGGAGATGTCCACCACCGACGTGGAAGAGGTGAAACGCCTGGGCGCCCTGGTGGCAGAGCGCGGCGGTGCGCCGGTCGACTGCCCGGTTTCCGGCGGCTGCCACCGGGCCGACACCGGCAATATCTCGATCTATGCGGGCTGCGAGCGGGAAACCTTCGACCGGATCCTGCCCATCCTGACCACCATGGGCCGCCGCATCCTGCATGTGGGCGAGATCGGCAACTCCAGCCTGCTGAAGGTGATGACCAACTACCTGGCCAACATCAACCTGCTGTCGCTGTGCGAGGCGCTGACGGTGATGAAGGCCTGCGGCATGGACATGGGCATGACCTATGAGGCGATTGCGATGTCCTCGGGCAACTCGTTTGTGCATGAGACCGAGAGCCAGCTGATCCTGTCCGGCTCGCGCGATGTCAGTTTCACCATGGATCTGGTGATGAAGGATATCGGCCTGTTCCAGACCCTGGCCGACCGCCACAACGTGCCGCTGGAGCTGTCGCCGTTGATGATCGAGATGATGAAGGACGGCCAGCGCCGCTATGGCGAGCGGGCGCAGTCCGACCGGATGATCGAGCGTCTGGAGGAGGCCACCGGCCTGTCGGTCACAGCACCAGGCTTCCCGCAGGAGCTGATTGACGATGAGCCCGAAGAGCCGGGGTATGAGGTGTCCGTGCGCCGCGCTGCGGCGGAATAGGCCTCCCCGGGGTGCGCTGCATTCAGCCCCTGCCTTGGCGGGGGCTGTTTTCTTTTGCAAATCCGGTTTATGCCCGGCTGAGCAGTAAGGGGAGCAGCTGATGAGCAACGAAATCCTGGCCACGATCGAGGCCTCTGCCGCGCGCCGGGTGATGGGGACAGCGATGCTGGGCCTGACCGGCGGCCTGCTGGTTTATGTGGCGTTTTCGGCGCCGCCGTCGCCGGCCTGGCTGGTGTTCCTGCTGGCGGTGGGCGCAGCGGCGCTGTGGCTGGCAGTGCGGATGTGGCAGGCCACTGTGCACCGGATCGAGCTGACCGCCGAGGAGCTGCGCTGCTCTGACGGGCAGCTGATTGCGCGGGTGGAGGATATCGAAGCCATCGACCGCGGCTTCTTTGCCTTCAAGCCGTCAAACGGCTTTCTGATCCGCACCGGCACCCCCGGGGGCAGAACCTGGATGCCGGGGCTGTGGTGGCGGTCCGGCCGCCGGGTTGGCATCGGCGGGGTGACGCCCGGGTCGCAGGGCAAGGCGATGTCGGAAATCCTGGCCGCGATGCTGGTGCAGCGCGGCCAGTAAGGCCGTTGCGGGTGTCAGTCGGTGCCTTCACCACCATCGTCATGGCTGCCCGAACCGGTCGCGGTGCCTTCAAAAACAACCAGCGGCGCAAAACGCGGGCGGGTGAAGATGAAGTTGTCTAGCGTCAGGGTCGGCAGCCCGATATTGAAGGCCGGTTCCATCTCGTTGAAGGTCTCAACCAGAATGACCCGCTCCTGATCCGGCATTGTTGGCAGCTTGCTTGAGACGTTGTTGATCGTGGCATCAGTCCAGATTGTATTGGACGTGCCCCGGACCGACGACCAGTCGACATAATACTTGGAGTCGCCCTCGTCCCAGTGAACCACCGACACGCGCAGGCCCAGCTGTGAATCCGAGCGGATCAGCAGTTTGGCCATTTCATACATGCTGTCGAGGTAATCGTCGTTTATCGCCGTGGTTTCGCGCGAAATCATGTCGGATACGGTATAGGCGGCTTTGAGGTTGACGCTGTCCCGGCGGAAAGCGTCGAAGTATGTGTAGATGGCTGCAAACAGGCCCAGCAGTAGCGGCGCATATAAGGCGAATTCGATAGAAACATTGCCATCTGTTCCGCGAAGGAAGGCGTTCAGCCTGCGCGGCAGGATATTGCGGGAAAGGTTGCGTGTCAGGGCAGTCAGCATGGCTTACCTCGGTTCCTGAACAAATGCGGATGACGCAATCAGGCTGATCCTGCCGTCTGCGTCCTTGTAGAGGCTGCCGCCGAGACCCCAGGTCGGGAAAACCGGGTTGAACTTCATGCAAGCGCGGATCAGCATCAGCTCGTTGGATTGGCCGCTGACGAAGTTGCGGACGGGCTGCACATCTTCGATGCGGTTCACGCAGTCGGGGTCCGGATCAATTGGTGACCAGTTGAACGGGTCGACCTGGACCATCTCCAGCCGTAGCGATGTTGCGCATTCGTCAATGAAGCCAGAACGTTCACACACATCGTCCCTGAGGCCGTTGTGATCTTGCACCGAGCCGGTTGTTAGGCGGATGTCGCGGACAGTTTCATCCAATGCCCGTTCGAGTTGCGAGTGGCGGAGGTTGATCAGCCCCAGCTCCACGGTCGACATCAGGATCATGATAAAGGCCGGGATGACAATGGCGAACTCGACAGTCGAGTTGCCGTCCTCAAGAGCGCGGAAAAGGCGCAGGATATGCAGGGCGCGGCGGCTCATTGGGTCAGCCTCAGCTGGCGGATGGAAGTTGCGATCGAGGCAAAGGCGTCGCTGATCTCCAGCCCGTCCACATCGAAGTAGTGCGAGTCGGAGCTGGCGCAGTCCTGCAGTACCGCGACACCGTCGCTGGGCGCCTCAAAGCCGATTGTATAGACGATGATGCCCTGGTCCTTGGCCGCCTGGCAGATGCTGCGGGTCCGGGCGTTCTTGGTCGAGTTGCCGTAGTAATCGTAGACACCATAGTACCAGGTGGACTTGGCGGATGACGTCCCCATCCAGTCGCGGTACAGGTAGTAGTAGACGTATTTGAGCGGGGTTCTTGCAAACAGCTCTGTGTAGGTGAGCCGCTCGGCGTCACCATCGCCATAAGGGGTTGTGTACCAGCTGCTGTAACCGTCTCGCCAGTACTTCCCGTTGGCAGGGTTGTAGGTCGAATACTTCACAGAGGAAGAGCCAGGTGTGGACTGGTAGGCCCAGACATCGGAGTAGCCCTCACGGTGGTCGCTTTCAACATAATATTGCGAGGTGTTCTGACCATCCGTCATCAGCACAATAACCTTCACCGTGTCCGCATCCGAATAGTCGGACGGGCGGGCCGAAAAATCACTGGGGACAGGCGCGCCGACACCGGTGGTTAAGGCGCTGATAGCGGGCCGTGCGGACGGATCCAGCAGGGTAGTGCCCCACTTCATGCCAATGTCGATGGACGTGTTTCCGCCGCCCCAAAGAGAATCGATGAAACTCTTGAGCGTAGTAGCATCCTTTTGAAACGGCAGGATTTCGCGGGAGTTGTCAGATGCCTCGACGCAGACAGGTGAGTAAACGAGGTTCGAGTATCTGCGACGATCCGTGCTGGACCATGGCGTGAAGTGCATTGTCTGTTCCAGCGAGGAGGTTGTCGACAGGCTGGTTGTATTGAAGTCAGACGAGTCGAAGTTCACGCAGTTAGAGAAATCGTGCACACGGTCCAGGTTGTACTGATTTATCAGATCCTCGGAAACCGACACCTGGGTCGCATAGGGAATGATCGACATCGACATCTTGCCGTCGGTGGTATTGGCCACCATGGTGTCGACAAATTCCTTGGCCGCGATCTGCAGATTAGTCAGGCGGTTGTTTGAATTCATTGAACCAGAGACATCCAGCACCAGAGAGATTTCCACCCCGTCGATGCTCTCTTCGGCGCGCGACGTTGCGTAAAGCGGCATGTCGTCGCCGCCGGCAAATTTCAGCAGATGGGTCGGGAAGGTAGTGTCGATCGTCGCTTGGACCTTCTTGAAGCCAAGGCCGGATTCCCACCATGGTGCCTGATAATATTCTTCCAGACCTGATTTAGTGAGGTAGTCCAAAACCACTGTGTCTGGCGACAACTGCTGATCCAGGTCCGCCGCCGCCAGGGCCGCACGGTCCAGAGTATATTGCAGCATGGTGCGGTCGCGCTCCATCCGCATCAGGTCGACCCCGATGCCGCCGACCGCAAGCATGGCCAGGAATGTTCCGATCATCGGCTTCGCCAGCACGCCGTCTTCTTCGCGCAGGAAACTTTGCGCTTTGGACAGGCCGCGCTGCAGGAGCGGATTGCTCAGCGCTGTGGAATTCTTGTGACGCATGCTCATGTAAACACCCCCTGAATACCCCGGCCGGCTTTGGAACAGGTCAGCACGGCTTTGGCAGCGGAATTTACACTTATTAATGCTTGGTAAACGTGGCGGAAATGGGGCGCCATTTTGCCGGAATGGCTACGATTTTAACGGGTCGGGTTTTCAATCCCTTTCGGAATTTCAGCGTTGTTGCGGGGCTGGGGACAATGGTCTCTGCGCAAGCTGCGAATCGTGAACCGTTGGATAAAATGCGAATCTTTTTGGCTGGGAATGGTCAAAAAGGTCGCACTCCTTAAGTATCTCTGCATAGAGTGAGGGCACCATCGGCAGCGAGTCGATGTTTGAGCACGGAGAACTTTTTAAATGAGCAGCCGCACAGAGCCGAGCTTCCGCGAAAGCGTGGACCTGATGTTTAACCGGGCCGTATCCTTGATGGATCTGCCGCCGGGGCTGGAGGAAAAGATAAGAGTTTGCAACGCGACCTATACGGTGCGGTTCGGGGTGCGCCTGCGCGGCGCGATGCACACCTTTACCGGCTACCGTTCGGTCCATTCAGAGCACATGGAGCCCGTGAAGGGCGGTATCCGCTACGCCACCGGCGTGAACCAGGACGAGGTTGAGGCGCTGGCGGCGCTGATGACCTACAAATGCGCCCTGGTGGAGGCGCCATTCGGCGGCTCCAAGGGGGGCTTGTGCATCGATCCGCGCGAATATGATGAGTATGAACTGGAGCTGATCACCCGCCGCTTTGCCTATGAGCTGGCCAAGCGCGACCTGATCAACCCGTCCCAGAACGTGCCCGCGCCCGACATGGGCACCGGCGAGCGCGAAATGGCCTGGATCGCCGACCAGTACGCGCGGATGAACACCACCGACATCAACTCCAGGGCCTGCGTCACCGGCAAGCCGCTGAACGCGGGCGGCATTGCCGGCCGGGTCGAGGCCACGGGGCGCGGGGTGCAATATGCGCTGCGCGAGTTCTTCCGCTATGAGGAGGACAAGGCGGCCGCCGGCCTCACCGGCAAGCTGGACGGCAAGCGCATCATCGTTCAGGGCCTCGGCAACGTGGGGTATCACGCGGCCAAGTTCCTGGCCGAGGAAGATGGCGCCCTGATCACTGGTATCGTCGAGCATGACGGGGGGCTGTACAGCGCCGACGGCCTGGACGTGGAGGCGGTGCGCAACTGGATCGTCAAGCACGGCGGCGTGACCGGCTACCCGGATGCGCAGTTCCTTGAAAACGGCACGCTGCTGCTGGAAGAGGAATGCGACATCCTGATCCCGGCGGCGCTGGAAGGGGTGATCAATCTCTCCAACGCGGAGCGGATCACCGCGCCGCTCATCATCGAGGCTGCAAACGGCCCGGTGACGGCCGGCGCCGATGAGATCCTGCGCAAGAAGGGCACCGTGATCATTCCCGACATGTATGCCAACGCGGGCGGTGTGACGGTGTCCTACTTCGAGTGGGTGAAGAACCTCAGCCATATCCGCTTTGGCCGGATGCAGCGCCGTCAGGAGGAGGCGCGCCACCAGCTTGTTGTCGACGAGTTGGAGAAGCTGTCGGAAAGCCTCGGCAAGACCTGGACGCTGGACCCGCGCTTCAAGGACAAGTACCTGCGCGGCGCGGATGAGCTGGAGCTGGTGCGCTCCGGCCTCGATGACACCATGCGGGTGGCCTATCAGTCGATGCGCGAGGTCTGGCACAGCCGCGACGACGTGACCGACCTGCGCACCGCCGCCTATCTGGTGTCGATCGACAAGGTCGCCAAGAGCTATCACGCCAAGGGCCTCTGACGAGGCGCAAGGCCGGGCCGGGATAAGCGGGGCGGAGGGGAAACTCTCCGCCCCGGTCTTTTTTGCGCCCGGTATGCAATACGTCATCCGCTGTCGCAATTAGCACTAGACACAAGTGATCAGTTCATGTGATTTGCAGCAAAGCCGTGCTGATGTGCCGCAAATTGAGCCTTTGGGCTAGGAGCGGCAGGCGAAAGCGGGTAGCAATGCCGCCAAGGCCCGGGCCAGCAATTTTCCGGGCGCGGACAAGTGATTTGACGGGGAGGGACGACATGCGGTTTTCGGGCTGGCGTGTGCTCCGGGAGGGGCTCACCGGAAACAAGGGGTGGACGCCCCATTGGCGGGACCCTGAGCCCAAATCCGAATATGATGTGGTGATCATCGGCGGCGGCGGCCACGGGCTGGCAACGGCCTATTACCTGGCCGAGGAGCACGGCATCACCAATGTCGCGGTGCTGGAGAAGGGCTACCTCGGCGGCGGCAACGTGGGGCGCAACACCACCATCGTGCGTGCCAACTACTACCTGCCGGGCAACTCCGAATTCTATTCCCATTCGCTGAAGCTGTGGGAATCCATGGAGCAGGACCTGAACTATAACGCGATGATGTCCCAGCGCGGCATCATCAACCTGTTCCACAATGACGGCCAGCGCGATGCGGCGGTGCGCCGGGGCAATTCCATCGTCAACCAGGGCGATGACGCGGAACTGCTGAGCCGCGAGCAGGTGCGCGATCTGGCGCCATTCCTGAACTTCGATAACAACCGCTTCCCGATCATGGGCGGGCTGATGCAGCGCCGGGCGGGCACCGCGCGCCACGATGCGGTGGCTTGGGGTTTTGCCCGCGGCGCCGACATGCGCGGGGTGGACCTGATCCAGAACTGCGAAGTGACCGGCATCGACGTGGAGAACGGCAAGGTCACGGGCGTGCAGACCGCGCGCGGCCCGATCCGGGCGAAGAAGGTGGCGCTGGCCGCCGCGGGCCGCTCCGGCCAGGTAGCGGCGATGGCGGGGCTGACCCTGCCGATCGAAAGCCACGTGCTGCAGGCCTTTGTCTCCGAAGGGCTGAAGCCGATTGTCGACCACGTGATCACCTTTGCAGAGGGGCACCTGTACATCAGCCAGTCGGACAAGGGCGGGCTGGTGTTTGGCAGCTACCTTGATTTCTACAGCTCCTATGCGGCGCGGGGGAACCTGCCGATGGTGGAGCACACGATGGAGACCTTCGTGGCGATGGTGCCTGCGGTCAGCAAGGCGCGCCTGTTGCGCAGCTGGGGCGGCATCATGGACATGACCCCGGACGGCTCCCCGATCATCGACCATTCACCGATCGGCGGGCTCTACCTGAATTGCGGCTGGTGCTACGGCGGCTTCAAGGCAACGCCGGGCTCGGGCAGCGTTTACGCGCATCTGATCGCCACGGACCGCCCGCACGGGGCGGCCACGAAATTCAAGCTCGACCGCTTCCGCAGCGGGGTTGGCCTGATGGACGAGGAGGGGACCGGTGCGCAGCATAACCTGCATTGATTTCGCCTCTGCCGCGGCGGGGGGCGCTGCCCCCTCGGCCTTGCGGCCTCACCCCCGGAGTATTTTTGCAAAGAAGAAAGGGCGCTGGTCATGAGGATCACATGTCCGCTTTGCGGTGAGAGGGACCGCCGCGAATTCTATTACAAAGGTGCCGCGCTGGTGCGCCCGGCGGAGGGCGCGGATCTGGATGCCTGGCATGAATATGTGAACCTGCGGGAGAACCCGGCGGGACCGCTGGATGAGCTTTGGTATCACGAGATGGGCTGCAATTCCTGGCTGAAGGTCACCCGCGATACCGCGACGCACGAGATTCTGGCGGTGCAGCTGGCCTCTGAGGCCGGGCTGGGAGGTGAGACATGAGACTTCCCGGAAAAGGTCTGAACCAGGGCGCGAAGCCGATCACCTTTGCCTTCAACGGCCGCCACATGATGGGGCTGGAGGGCGATACGCTGGCCTCGGCGCTGCTGGCCAACGGTGTGCATCTGATGGGGCGCTCGTTCAAGTACCACCGCCCGCGCGGAGTGCTGACCGCGGGCAGCGAGGAGCCGAACGCGCTGGTAACGATCGGCACCGGCGGCCAGCAGGATCCGAACGTGCGCGCCACCCAGCAGGAAATATTCGAGGGGCTGGAGGCGCGCAGCCAGAATTGCTGGCCTTCGGTCGAGCGCGACGTGATGGCGGTGAATGATCTGGCGGCGCCGTTCTTTGGTGCGGGGTTTTATTACAAGACCTTCATGTGGCCGGCGGCGTTCTGGGAAAAGGTCTATGAGCCGCTGATCCGCAATGCGGCGGGGCTGGGCGCCTTGTCGGGGGAGGCGGACCAGGACCGTTACGAGAAAGCCTTTGCCTTCTGTGATGTGCTGGTGATCGGCTCCGGTCCTGCGGGTCTGATGGCGGCGCTGACCGCAGGCCGGGCCGGGGCGGATGTGATCCTGGCGGAAGAAGACAGCCGCATGGGCGGCCGCCTGCTGGCGGAGCGCGAGGAGATCGGTGGCAAGCAGGGCCATGAATGGGCGGCAGAGGTGCTGGCTGAGCTGGAGGCGATGGACAATGTGCGGCTGATGACCCGCACCGCCGTCACCGGCGCGTATGACCAGGGCACTTATGGCGCGCTGGAGCGCGTTTCGCACCACTTGCCGCGGCGCCATTCGCTGAAGGGCAGCCATCTGCCGCGCGAATGCTTCTGGCGGATTGCGGCCAAGCACGCGGT
Organism: Leisingera coralii; assembly: GCF_049056525.1. NCBI lineage: Bacteria > Pseudomonadati > Pseudomonadota > Alphaproteobacteria > Rhodobacterales > Roseobacteraceae > Leisingera > Leisingera coralii. The sequence goes on from NZ_JBHUPT010000023.1 coordinate 103,311, forward strand.
GCTGGCGGCGGGCGCCATCGAGCGCCCGGTGGCGTTCCGCAACAACGACCGGCCCGGCATCATGATGGCGGGCGCCGTGCGTGCCTATCTGAACCGCTGGGGCGTGGCGCCGGGCGAGCGGGTTACCGTCTTTGCCAACAATGATCAGGCCCACCGCACCGCGCGAGACTTGCATGATGCGGGCGTGCATATTGCAGCGGTGATCGACAGCCGCCATGACGCGCCAGACAGCGGTCCCTATCAGGTGATCCGCGGCGCGCAGGTTTGCGACAGCGCCGGCCGTCAGCGGATCGAGAGCATCACCGTGCGCTCGGTCAAGGGTGAGGAGAAGATCCAGACCGACTGCCTGGCGATGTCCGGCGGCTGGAACCCTTCGGTGCATCTGACCTGCCACCTGAACAGCCGCCCTGCGTGGAACCGTGAGGCGCTTGCCTTTGTGCCCGCCGAGGGTGCGGTGCCGGGTATGGTCGCGGCAGGTGCCTGCAACGGCATCTTCTCCACCGCAGGCGCATTGCGCGAAGGCGCGGAGGCGGCTGGCAAGGTGCTGGAGGCGCTGGGCCTGAAGTCCGCCGCCGCCGATCTGCCGCAGGCGGAGGACGATCCCTACCGTATCGCCGCGCTGTGGGCGGTGCCGGGCAAGGGGCGCGCCTGGCTCGACTTCCAGAACGATGTGACCGTGAAGGATGTGAAGCAGGCAGCGGTGGAGAACTTCCGCTCCGTCGAGCATATGAAGCGCTACACCACCCAAGGCATGGCGACCGATCAGGGCAAGAATTCCAACGTAGCGGCGCTGGCGGTGCTGGCGGATGCCACCGGGCGGACAATTCCGGAGACCGGCACCACCACCTTCCGTCCACCGTTTGTGCCGGTCTCCATCGGGGCGATGGGGGCAGGGGCCACGGACGAGGGCTTCAAGCCGCAGCGCTTCCTGACCTCGCACGCCGAGAGCGATGCGCGCGGCGCGCATCAGCTGGAGGTCGGCCTGTGGTACCGCGCGGCCTATTACCCGAAGCAGGGCGAGACCAATTGGCGCCAGTCCTGCGACCGGGAAGTCACCCTGGTGCGCAAGGCGGTGGGCATCTGCGATGTCTCCACCCTGGGCAAGATTGACATTCAGGGTGCGGATGCGGGCAAGTTCCTGGACTTCCTCTACACCAACACTTTCAGCACGCTGAAGGTGGGCAAGGTCCGTTATGGGCTGATGCTGCGCGAGGATGGCTTTGTCATGGACGACGGCACCACCGCGCGGCTGGGCGAGAACCATTTCGTGATGACCACCACCACCGCTGCCGCGGGGCAGGTGATGGCGCATATGGAGTTCGTTTCCCAGGTGCTCTACCCGGAATGGGATGTGCGCTTTACTTCGGTGACCGAGCAATGGGCGCAGTTTGCTGTCGCCGGCCCCAAGTCGCAGGAGCTGCTGGACGGGCTCTTGGACGAGGATGTGAACGGCGAGACCTGGCCCTTCATGGGTTGCGGCGCGGCGACCGTTCTGGGCGTCAAGGGGCGCCTGTTCCGGATCTCCTTCTCGGGCGAGCATGCCTATGAGGTGGCCGTGCCCGCGCGCTATGGCGAGAGCCTGTACCGCGAGCTGCTGAAGCGGGCCGAGGCGATGGGCGGCGGTGCCTATGGCATGGAAGCGCTCAATGTGCTGCGGATCGAGAAGGGGCTGATTACCCACGCCGAGATCAATGGCACGGTGACAGCTTTTGACTTGGGCCTGCAGGGGATGATGTCCAAGAAGAAGGACTTCCTGGGCAAAGCGATGTCCACCCGTGAAGGGCTGATGGCCGAGGACCGGATGCGCCTGGTGGGCCTGAAGCCTGTCGGCGCGGCCAAGGAAATCACCGCCGGCGCGCATTTGTTCACGCCGGGTGATCCGGTCGAGCGGATCTATGACCAGGGCTATGTGACCTCGGCTGGGTACTCGCCGACGCTGGGGCACCCGATTGGGCTGGCCTTTCTGAAAGAGGGGCCAGAGCGGATCGGCGAGACCGTGCGCCTGGTCGACCATATGCGCGGCGTTGATACCCTGTGCGAGGTCGTTTCCCCTGTGTTCTTTGATCCGGAAGGAGACCGTGCCCGTGGCTGAACTGATTGCAAAGAGCCCCTGTGAGGGGCTGGTTCCGGCAACCATCGGCGGTATGACCCTGACCGAGGAATACCCTGGCAGTATGTGGGCCGTGGCGCCCTTCAAGGGTCAGGAAAAGGCGCTGAGCAAGGCGCTGGAGGCCGCCCACGGCATGGCGTTCCCGGCACCGAACCGCGCCACCGGCAAGGCGGGCAGCCGGGCTGTCTGGTTTGGCCGGGACATGGCACTGCTGATGGGGCCTGCGCCCGATGCCGGGCTGGCAAAGCACGCAGCGCTGACGGACCAGAGCGATGCCTGGGCCGTGGTCAAGCTGGAAGGCACGGGCGCCGAGGACGTGCTGGCGCGACTGGTGCCAGTGGACTTGCGCGGGCCAGTCTTCAAGCGCGGCCACACCGTGCGGGCGGAACTCAAGCACATGATGGCCTCGGTCACCCGTACCGGCCCGCGGGCGTTTCAGATCATGGTGTTCCGCTCGATGGCGAAGACGCTGGTGCATGATCTGAAAACAGCCATGGAAGCTGTCGCGGCGCGGGGGTAATCTTCGGGAATCACCAACTGATTCCCGGAGCGCATCTATGATCCGCATCGCCCTCGCAGCCGCCTTGCTGGCGGCTCCGGCCTATGCTTCTGAAACCAAAGAAGAAAGCTGCAAATACCAGGGCCAGGTCATGGCCGCAGTGCAGCAGGCGCGGCTGGACCGGGTGAAGCAGGAAGAGGTGGAGCAGACCATTCTGGACAGCGGACCGGAATGGCCCGAAGCCTATTCCAAGGCGATCCCGCAGCTGACGGCCCACGTCTATGCAATGAAGCGGCGCGACCTCAAGGACACCGACCTCGGCGCGCGGTTCGAAGAGCAGTGCCTGCAGAACTGGGACCAGATCCAAGCGATGCAGAAACAGCTGAAGTCGAACTGACATGTCCCTGCCGCCCGGTTTTCTGGATGAACTGCGCACCCGCATCAGTATTTCTGATGTTGTCGGGCGCAAGGTCATGTGGGACCAGCGCAAATCACAGCCAGGCAAGGGCGACTACTGGAGCCCGTGCCCCTTCCACCATGAAAAGACCGCATCGTTCCACGTGGAGGACCGCAAGGGGTTCTATTACTGCTTCGGCTGCCACGCCAAGGGCGACGCGCTGAAGTTTGTCCAGGAGACCGAGAATGTCGGTTTCATGGAAGCGGTGGAGATCCTGGCGGGCGAAGCGGGCATGGAGATGCCCAAGCGCGACCCGCGCGCGCAGGAAAAGCAGGACCGCCGCGCGCTGCTGGCCGATGTCATGGAGCAGGCGGTGCAATTCTTCCGTCTGCAGCTGAAAACCAACGCTGCCCGCGATGCCCGTGCCTATCTGCAGCGGCGGGGCCTGACGGCGCAGGCGCTGGACCGCTGGGAGATCGGCTTTGCCCCCGACGGCTGGCAGAACCTGTGGGACGCGCTGCGCGGCAAGAACGTGCCTGAGGACCTGATCATCGGGGCGGGGCTCGCCAAGCCGTCGAACAAGGGCGGCAAGCCTTATGACACCTTCCGCAACCGGATTATGTTCCCGATCCGTGATGCGCGGGGGCGGGCGATTGCCTTTGGCGGCCGGGCGATGGACCCGAACGACAACGCCAAATACCTGAACTCGCCCGAGACCGAGCTGTTCGACAAGGGCCGCAGCCTTTATAACCACGGGCCCGCGCGGGCGGCTTCGGGCCGCGGCGCACCGTTGATTGTGGCTGAAGGCTACATGGATGTGATCGCGTTGGCGGAGGGCGGCTTCCCATCCTCCGTGGCGCCGCTGGGCACTGCGATCACCGAAAACCAGCTGCAGATGCTTTGGCGGATGTCGGATGAGCCGATCATCGCGCTGGACGGCGACAAGGCTGGCCTCCGCGCCGCCATGCGGCTGATCGACTTGGCGCTGCCGCTCTTGGAAGCCGGTAAGTCCCTGCGCTTTGCCATCATGCCCGAGGGCAAAGACCCGGATGACATGATCCGGAGCGAAGGCCCGGAAGCGGTGCAGGCGGTGCTGGACCAGGCAATGCCGATGGTCAAGCTGCTGTGGCAGCGCGAGACCGAGGGCAAAGTCTTTGACAGCCCCGAGCGCAAGGCGGCTCTGGATAAAAGCTTGCGGGAGAAGATCAGGCTGATCCGCGACCCGTCGATCCGCAAGCATTACGGCGAAGACGTCAAGGAAATGCGCTGGCAGCTGTTCCGCGGCAGCCGCGGCGGCGAAGGCGGGTTCCAGCAACGCGGGGGCAAGGGCGGCGGCTTCCGCGATGGCGCCCGCGCGCCCTGGAAGCCGGGCAAGGGCTTTGGCCCGATCCCCCAGCCGCGCGCAACCACCCGGGCCTCGCTGGTGGCTGGGGCCGATGATGAATCCTTTGCCGCCATGCGCGAGGCGGTGATCCTGGCCACGGCGATCACCACGCCGGCGGTGATCCCGGAATTCGAGACCAGCCTGGAGCGCCTGCAATGCGCCGATCCGGACCTGGCGGCGCTGCGCGACCTGGTGCTGCGCCACGGCATCGACGCGCCGGAGCGGCTGCGGGAAGAAATCGACTGGGCTTTGGGGCCTCATGCCCTTGAAAACCTGTTTGGCCTTCGCCACGTTGCAATCATCCCCTGCCTGCGAAAACCCGGCGACACCGAACTGGCCAGCATGACCCTGGCCGAGGAACTCGCAAAACTCGAAGCGCGGCGCGGATTGGATGCGGAACTGGCAGAAGCCGAAGAGGATTTGGACGGTCTGGCGGATGAGGCCCTGACCTGGCGGTTGCGCCAGGCGGCAGAGGCCAGGAACAAGGCCGTGCGCAGCGAAAATGAGGACAAGGCGACATACGACGTGGGCAAGAATGGCGCGCGGCTCAACCGGGATGAGCGCGATGCCTTCGGTGCCCTTTTGGACCGAATCGGCTTTTCCGAGAAGTAACACGCAGGCTGATTCTGCGTTTTGCTAAGGAAGAGCACAGGAAAATTGGGTAAACGGGGTGACGAATCGGATGATCGCGCTAATGATTCGCGTGATTCGCACCGCCCCGCAGCCCCTGAGTAGGAGCATTGAATGGCCGCCAAAGACACCGACGACCGCAAACCTGACGATCAGGACGCCGAAATCTCCCTCGACATGAGCCAGGCTCAGGTCAAGAAGATGATCGCGGAAGCCCGCGAGAAAGGCTACATCACCTACGATCAGCTCAATCAGGTTCTGCCGCCGGATCAGGTCAGCTCGGAACAGATCGAAGACGTGATGTCGATGCTCAGCGAGATGGGCATCAACATCATCGAGGACGAAGAGGCCGAGGAAGAGGAAAACAAGGGCACCACCGACCTTGTGACCACCGAAGGCCCGCGCGAGGTTGCGCTCGCTGGCGCCCAGACCGAGAAGCTGGACCGCACTGACGACCCGGTGCGCATGTACCTGCGCGAAATGGGCTCCGTTGAGCTGCTGAGCCGCGAAGGCGAGATCGCAATCGCGAAGCGCATCGAGGCCGGCCGCAACACCATGATCGCGGGCCTCTGCGAAAGCCCGCTGACCTTCCAGGCGATCACCATCTGGCACGACGAACTTCTGTCCGAGGACATTCTCCTGCGCGACGTCATCGACCTGGAGGCCACCTTTGGCAACCAGCTGGACGAGGACGGCGAGGAGGAGCCGGTTGTCGATACCTCCGCAGTGGCGGCGGCCAAACCGGCCAAGGAGGAAGGCCCGGAGCTGGATGCAGACGGCAACCCGATCGCCAGCGATGACGACGACGACGAGGACGAGCAGGCCAACATGTCGCTGGCCGCGATGGAGGCCGCGCTCAAGGACCGGGTGCTGACTACGCTGGAGCGGATCTCCACCGACTTCGCCGAACTCAGCGAAATGCAGGACAGCCGGATTTCGGCGACGCTGAACGAGGATGGCTCCTTCAGCGCCGACGACGAGGCGCGCTACCAGTCGCTGCGCTCCGAAATCGTCGAGCTGGTGAACGGTCTGCACCTGCACAACAACCGTATCGAGGCGCTGATCGACCAGCTTTATGGCATCAACCGCCGCGTCATGCAGATCGACAGCTCGATGGTGAAGCTGGCCGACCAGGCCCGTATCAACCGCCGCGAGTTCATCGACGCCTACCGCGGCCGCGAGCTGGATCCGAACTGGCTGGCCGAGATGGGCGAAAAGCCGGGCCGCGGCTGGCAGATGTTCATCGAACGCTCCACCGACAAGGTTGAGGAACTGCGCGCCGACATGGCCCAGGTGGGCCAGTATGTCGGTCTGGACATCTCCGAATTCCGCCGCATCGTGCAGCAGGTGCAGAAGGGTGAGAAAGAGGCGCGCCAGGCCAAGAAGGAAATGGTCGAGGCCAACCTGCGCCTGGTGATCTCCATCGCCAAGAAATACACCAACCGCGGCCTGCAGTTCCTGGACCTGATCCAGGAAGGCAACATCGGCCTGATGAAGGCGGTCGACAAGTTCGAATACCGCCGCGGTTACAAGTTCTCGACCTATGCGACCTGGTGGATCCGCCAGGCCATCACCCGCTCGATCGCCGACCAGGCCCGCACCATCCGGATCCCGGTGCATATGATCGAGACCATCAACAAGCTGGTCCGCACCGGCCGCCAGATGCTGCACGAGATCGGCCGCGAGCCGACCCCGGAGGAACTGGCCGACAAGCTGCAGATGCCGCTGGAGAAGGTCCGCAAGGTGATGAAGATCGCCAAGGAGCCGATCTCGCTCGAAACCCCGATCGGGGACGAGGAAGATTCGCAGCTGGGCGATTTCATCGAGGACAAGAATGCCGTGCTGCCGCTCGACAGTGCCATTCAGGAAAACCTCAAGGAAACCACCACCCGGGTGCTGGCCTCGCTCACCCCGCGCGAGGAGCGGGTTCTGCGGATGCGTTTCGGCATTGGCATGAATACCGACCACACGCTGGAGGAAGTCGGCCAGCAGTTCAGCGTGACCCGCGAACGGATCCGCCAGATCGAGGCGAAGGCGCTCAGGAAACTGAAGCACCCCAGCCGCTCGCGCAAGCTGCGCAGCTTCCTGGATCAGTAAAAGGTAAACGCCCCCATAAGGGGGCGTTTTTTTAGGAGAAGTAAATTGGAGACTTACAGCAACTTTGGACGTGATTCAGGTGTCGTCGCATTTGAAATTGGAAGGGACTATATTCTCGTCCAGTTTTCTGACGGATCAATCTACGAATATACTTCAATCTCTGTTGGAAGGCGTAATCTTGATGAAATGGCAAGATTGGCGCGCCAAGGTGAGGGGTTGAATTCGTTCATTAATCGTATGGTCAGGCAGCGGTATTCTCGCCGTATCGCTTGAGGAGATGAAATCTGGGCAACTCTTGAAGGCCGGTAGCGACCTCATCGTCTTCGACGGCGAATGCGTGCTGTGCTCTGGCTTCTTCCGCTTCATGCTGCGCCATGATCGGGCGGAACGGTTTGCCTTTGCCACCGCGCAATCGCCGCTGGGGCAGCAGCTTTACCGCGAACACGGGCTGCCCGTGGATGACTTCGAGACCAACCTGGTGATCGTCGATGGCCGCTCCCATCAGCGGCTCGATGCCTTTGCCGCGGCGATGCGGGCGCTGCCCTGGCCGTGGCCGGTGCTGTCGCTGTGCCAGTTCCTGCCGGGATGGCTGAAGGACCCGCTCTATTTCAGCGTCGCCCGCAACCGCTACTGGCTGTTCGGCCGCTATGACCGCTGCATGATCCCCAGCCCGGAGGTCCGCGCCCGATTTGCCGCCGGGGGCTTCGGTGCATGAAGGACGCCTTTGGCGAGATCATAGCGGCGCAGAAGCTTGAGGTGCCGCCAGCCCTGCTGCGGTTCCATGCGCAGCCGCCGGAGCGCAGCCAGGGCTTGGTCACGGTCGAGGGCGGCAACCGCTGGGCGCGGCTGCTGGCCGGCCTGGCAGGCTTTCCGCCACCGATGGCGCAGACCCGGTTCCGGCTGGACGTTGCGCCGCAGGGCAAGGGCCATGTGTGGCAGCGCAGCTTCGGCAAGTACCAGACCCGCTCGCGCCTGCGGTTTGATCCGCGGAAAGGGCGGGCGGTGGAACGCTTCGGGCCGGTGGAGCTGGAGCTGGCGGCCTCGGTTCAGCAGGGCGCGCTGGTGGTGACGGTCGAGAAGGCACGGCTGTTTGGCCTGCCGCTGCCCCGCGCCCTGTGCCTGCAAAGCGCGTCGATGGAGTATGAAACGCCGGAGGGGTATCTGGGGTTCGACATCTCCGCCAGCCTGCCGCGGATCGGCCTGCTGGTGCGCTACAGCGGCCATATCGTGCTGCCGGAGATGGATTTCCGGCGTTAACCATTTGCTAACCCTGGCATTGTCCCGCCAGGGGCCGGCGCTTAAAATTGCAGACATCGCCAAAGGTCTTCCGGGGGGAAGAGGATGTCTGCACATACCGATATGAATGAGGCGCTTGCGGAGCTCACGGACAAACTGCGCTCGCTTAACGATCTGGTGGCCGCTAACCAGTTCATGGTCGAGGCGCTGGCGCAGCAGGGTGAGACGCTGCAGCAAATGGACGGCAGCAGCTCCAAGGACATGCTGCGCCGGCAGGCCCGGGCCAGGTTCCACCCGGAAACCGGAACCGCGCCCAACGCTGCGGTACTGGCCGTGCTGGAGGAAGTGCTGGGCCGCCAGCCGCAAAGCGCCGAGATCATCCCGCTCCCGGTGCGGGCCTGACGCCAGCCCTCACACATCTGCGAGAGCAAGCCGCGTTGCTTGCAACCGGCACTTGGAGCCCCAGCCGCCAGTCCCTATGTTGACCGCAGCATAGGGATAATTCCGGATGAGAAACTTCATTTACGCGCTTGGCCTGGCCTGTCTCGGCGCGGCTCCTGCCATGGCAGAGCCCTTCATTGCCAACCGGGGCGTGCGGGTGCTGCCGGTCGATGGCATCGTCTACGAAGTGGTGCCGGGCAGATCCGGCGGCACCTGGGATTACTGGTGCGCCGCGGCCCAGTATGCCCGCCGGGAACTGGGTGCAAACTGGACCGACCGCTTTTACGTGGTGCGCGGACGGGACATGAGCGTTACCACCGGCCGCCGCTCGTCGGTGCAGTTCACCCTGTACCCGGAGCGGGCGGGCGTTACCCCCAAGATCGGCTGGCTGTCACTTGGCTTCCAGCCGGGAGAGAGCATGTCCGTGCAGCAGGGCTACGGCTATTGCGTGCAGGCGTCCGCCCTGTAACGCGGGCTGCGGTCCTGCCACCGCACGGCAGTGTGACTGGCATGTGTTCCAAATCTTCCTACCCTTGAGAGGGAGCTGCCCGGCCGCCCGGCCAGGCGGGCAGCCTTCAGACCGGAGGGAAGATCACATGAAACCAGCGACCGCTGCCACAGTCCTTGCCACGTCCTTGATGCTGGCGCTCCCGGATGTTTCCGCCGCCAACGCCAGCCGCCACAGCACCCGGGTCAATCCAGTGTCCGACGGCGTGTTCGAAGTCATCGCCCGGACCGGCAACGGCTATCTGTTCTGGTGCGGCGCCGCGGACCATGTGCAACGGGTGCTGCGGCTGCCCTGGGACAGCCAACTGCATATCTACCGCGGCCTGGGCCCCAGCGAAACCACCGGGCGCCGCTCCGCGGTCCAGTTCACGCTGGATCCAAGTCTGGCGGCTGCCGCACCGGCTGGCGGATACAGGTCTGTCAACAGCCTGCAAGCTGGTGATACAATGAGTCTTGTGAGGGCCCACGAGTATTGCTTCGTGCCGTTTGGGAGGCCCTGAAACCAGATTGATCCGCGGCCGTCTTGGCGGCGGGGAAGGGGATTGAAATGACCTGCAAAAAACTGTGGCTGCCAGGGCTGCTGGCATTGGTTCTGGCTGTTCCTGTGCCTGCCTCCGCCTGGCGGGCGGTCAACCGGAATGAGGTGCTGCCGGTCTCCGAAGGTGTTTGGGAAGTGGTGGCCCGGGGCCGGTCCGGCCCGCAGGACTACTGGTGCAGCATCGCCGATTATGCCATCCGCCAGCTGCGGGCGCCGGTCAACCAGCGCATCTACGTCTGGCGCGGCGAGGGGCCTTCGGTCAACCGTCCGGGGCGCAAGGCGGTGCAATTCGCCTTTGGCCTGCCGCCAGGTGTGCCTGACCGCTCCGGCAGCCTGTCGCTGAACGTGCGCGAGGCGGGCGACAGCCTGCGGGTGACGGCGGCTCAGACCTATTGCTACGACCGTCTGCCAGGGCGCGACCGCTGGCTGCCGTAACTTGTGATTCTGCGAGGCGCATCAGTTGCCTGCAGGGCCGGTTTCCGCCAATGATTGGCCCATGCATCATGAATTCACCATTCCGACGCGCGGGCAGGGCCTCTTTGAATTCACCGCCGATGTGCGGTCCTGGGTGGCCGGAAGCGGCCTGCAGGACGGTCTGCTGACACTGTTTGTCCGCCACACCTCCTGCTCGCTGCTGATCCAGGAAAACGCCGATCCCGAGGTGCAGACTGATCTGCGGGCCTTCTTTGCCCGGCTGGTGCCGCCCTCGGACCATCCGTCGATGTCCTATCTGCGCCACACCTATGAAGGTCCGGATGACATGCCTGCCCATATCAAGGCAGCCTTGATGCCGGTGAGCCTGTCGGTTCCGGTGGCGGTCGGCGCGCCGGTGCTGGGCACCTGGCAGGGCCTTTACCTGTTTGAGCACCGCGATGCTCCGCACCAGCGCCGGGTGGCGGCGTATCTGGCGTAAACCTCTTTATCTAGCGGCGGGAAATCACCTCTACCCAAATTCTGGAGGGTGGCCTATAGTTGTGGATAACCGGGCCGATCCCGGCACTAATAATCAGGCTGACAGGATTGAGGAAGCAGGCGGATGCGCTGCCCATTTTGCGGAAATATCGACACTCAGGTCAAGGATTCACGCCCCGCCGAAGATCATGTTTCGATCCGAAGGCGCCGGTTCTGCCCGGCCTGCGGCGGCCGGTTCACCACTTATGAACGGGTGCAGCTGCGCGACCTGGTGGTGATCAAGTCCAATGGCAAGCGCGAGGATTTCGACCGCGACAAACTGGAGCGCTCGATCCGCATCTCGATGCAGAAACGCCCGATCGAGCCGGAACGCATCGACCAGATGATCTCTGGCATCGTGCGGCGGCTGGAAAGCATGGGCGAGACCGACATCCCCTCCAAGAAGATCGGCGAGATCGTGATGGAGGCGCTGGCCCGGATCGACACCGTGGCCTATGTGCGCTTTGCCAGTGTTTACAAGAACTTCCAGGCCGCAGATGACTTCGAGGATTTTGTCCACGAGCTGCGCCCGCCGGTGGCGCCCGAAGAATAATGGATACCGATCACCGTTTCATGGCGCTGGCGCTGTCCCTCGGGCGGCGCGGCCAGGGCAACTGCTGGCCAAACCCGGCCGTGGGCTGTGTCATCGTGCAGGGCCGGCGGATTGTCGGCCGCGGCTGGACCAAGCCGGGCGGCCGTCCGCACGCGGAAACCGAGGCGCTGGCGCAGGCCGGTGAAGCAGCTCGCGGCGCCACCGCCTATGTCACGCTGGAGCCTTGCGCCCATCAGGGCGCAACGCCGCCTTGCGCACAGGCACTGATCACTGCCGGGGTGGCGCGGGTTGTGGCTGCGATCGGGGACAGCGATCCGCGGGTCTCAGGCCAGGGCATCCGGATGCTGCGGGATGCCGGTATCAGAGTGGACACAGGCGTCTGGGGCGCCCAGGCAGCGCGCGACCATGCCGGGTTCTTTCTGAAGACCGAACAGGGCCGCCCGCTGGTGACGCTGAAACTGGCCAGCAGCTTCGACGGCCGCATTGCCACCGGAACGGGGCAAAGCAAATGGATCACCGGGCCGGAGGCGCGCCGCGCCGTGCATGCGATGCGGGCCCGCCACGATGCGGTGATGGTCGGCGGCGGCACCGCGCGGGCGGATGACCCCTCGCTGACAGTGCGCGATCTGGGGGTGGAGAAGCAGCCGGTGCGGGTGGTGATCTCGCGCCACCTGGACTTGCCTTTGATGGGCCAGTTGGCCCGCACCGCCAAACAGGTGCCGGTCTGGCTCTGCCATGGCCATGGCGCGGATCATGAGCGGATTCAGGCCTGGGAAGGGCTGGGGGCCAAGCTGATCCCCTGCGCCTCGCACGGGGTGCAGCTGGATGCGGGTGATGTGCTGCAGCAGCTGGGGCAGGCGGGGCTGACCCGCGTGTTCTGCGAGGGCGGCAGCGCTTTGGCGGCCTCGCTGCTGGCCTTTGACCTGGTGGATGAGCTGATCGGCTTTACTGCCGGTCTGGGGATCGGCGCCGAGGGTCTGCCTTCGATCGGGGCCCTGGGTATCGGCCGCTTGGAAGAGGCCCCCCGGTTCGAGCTGGTCGAAACCCGCCCCGTTGGACGTGACATCCTGCACCGCTGGACCCGCGCGCTGCGCTGACTATCTGTTGTTTTTCCTGACAGGCGGGTTCTCCCGCCCGTCGCCGGAGCATGTGCATGCTCCGCTCCCGTTGGGCGTGGCCCGGCGCCTTGCGCCGGG